>JAFPYE010000173.1 GCA_017412325.1 Kiritimatiellia bacterium
CTCGGAAGCGGCGGCGTTTTTCTTCGTTCCTTTTGCGCGGCGTCGGCTGTGGCCGACTCCGCTTAGCGTCCGTCGGGCAAAGTGAGAATCCTCTGCGGAATTTCTAGATGGCTCTAAGGCGGAGGGGCGGAGGCAGTTGGGCGACGTTGAAGTTGAGCCATGTGTATTCCGCATGGAAGTGTTTTCAATCCGGCGAAACTTCACCGAGCGAGCCCGTAGGTTCGTTTTCGCGAAGCGGAAACCACGGGGCGAGCGTTCGACCCAACTGCCTCTGCCCCGTAGCCGCTCATTCGCCCCAACCGCCTCCGACCCGCCGCCGCGCGCAAAAGAAAATCGGAAAACCGCCAACCTGTGTAGCGGCGCTTTCGCCGGGCGGCTTTTTTTGATATAATTACGGCACATGGAAGAAGTGCAGCACATCGCCTTGCCGCTCAAGTACCGTCCGATGACGTTCGACGACGTGATCGGGCAGGAGCATGTCGTCAAGACGCTGCGCCACGCGATCGAGGCGAACCGCATCGCCAACGCCTATCTCTTCATCGGGCCGCGCGGCATCGGCAAGACGACGATGAGCCGCATTTTCGCCAAGGCGCTCAACTGCCTCAATCCCCACGGCGTGGAGCCGTGCGGCACCTGCGTCAACTGCCGCGAAATCGCCGCCGGGCGCTCGCTCGACGTGACCGAGCTCGACGCCGCCTCGCACAACAAGGTGGACGACGTCAAGCCGATCATCGAGTCGGTCCAGTTCAAGCCCGCAAACGCGAAGTTCAAGATCTTCATCGTCGACGAATGCCACATGCTCTCCAACGCGGCGTGGAACGCGCTCCTGAAGACGCTGGAGGAGCCGCCGCCGCACGTCCGGTTCATCTTCGCGACGACGGAAGGCGACAAGGTGCTCGCGACCATCGTCTCGCGCTGCCAGCGCTTCGACCTGCGGCGCATCCAGACGAACGACATCGTCGCGCGCCTGCGCTACATCTGCGAAAAGGAGGGGATCGACGCGGAGGAAGACGCGCTCCTCGCCATCGCGCGCGGCGCGGAAGGCGGCATGCGCGACGCGCTCTCGTCGCTCGACCAGCTCATTTCCTTCAAGGGCGACAAGGTGACGGAAGCGGACGCGCTCGGCGTGTTCGGGCTCGTCTCGCGCAGCGCCCTCGAAACGCTTGCGCACGCGATCCTGACGGGCGACGTCGCGCAAATTCTCTCGTCCATCGAGCTCTTCGATTCGTCCGGCAAGAATATGCGGCGGCTCGCGGGCGAGCTCCTGCAGCACTTCCGCAACCTCGTCGTCCTCCAGGCGCTGGGGCCCGCCTCCAAGTCGCTGACGGCGACGCCCGACCAGGTGAAGACGCTTATCGAGCAGGCGAAGGGCATCGACGCGGGGCGCGTCTTCAAGATCTGCGACCAGCTTGCGGAGATGGAGGACAAGCTGCGCTACGTGCTGAGCGTCCGCACGCTCATCGAGATGTCGCTCATCCGCGCCAGCCGCATCGCGACGACGGCGACGATCGAGGAGCTGATGCGCGCGGTCAAGGCGCTGAAAAGCGGCGGCGCGGGCGCAGTCGAGCTGCCGAAGGCCGTGGCACCGGCGGAAGTGCTTGCGCCGAAACGCCCCGACGCGGAGCCGCCGAAGGTCGCGGCGGCAATCGAGGCGCCGCCGCCGGAACCGCCGAAAAAGAGTTTTGCCAATCGGAGCGACATCCTGAACGACCCGGTGCTGAACGAGATGCTGAAATCCCTGCCGGGCGCGACGATCGCCGACATCAAGGAGAAA
>JAFPYE010000174.1 GCA_017412325.1 Kiritimatiellia bacterium
CCGTCGTCGTGCTTCGCAAGCGCGCCGAGGCTGAGGACGATTCTCTTGCCGATTATAGGACGGCCCAGCGAGTCCTTCATCCGCTTCCCGCTGACGAGACGCAGATAGGCGCGACTGTTTGACTTGTATTGTTCAATGTGCATATGTGCAAAAATATGATAATTTGATTACAACAAAGATATTATACCATAGATTGTGCACTTCAGTCAATAGGGGCCGCAACATTTCGTAAATTATTCAGTCAGCAAAGTGGCAAACTCGGGGAGGGAAACTGCGAGAAAGGCGGAAAGATGTCGTTTCATGTCCCGTAGTATATCATATCTCGCCCCTCGGCCGCGCGCGGAAACAGGCGGGAAATTATGATATACTATGCGCCACTTATGGCAGAAGAGAACAAATCATCGCTGGATGCTCTGAGCGCCCTCGCGAAGCGCAGGGGCTTTATCTATCATTCGTCGGAAATCTACGGCGGCATGCCCGGCTTCTGGGACTACGGTCCCCTGGGCAGCGAGCTGAAGCAGAACGTCAAGCAGGCGTGGTGGCAGTTCACCGTGCGCGGCCGCGAGGACGTGGCGGGACTGGACGCGACCATCATCATGCACCCGAAGATCTGGAAGGCGTCGGGCCACCTCGATACCTTTGCCGATCCCATGACGATGTGCAAGGACTGCAAGAAGCTGATGCGCGCCGACCAGATCAAGGACATCTACGCCGAGCAGAAGAAAAAGCCGCAGCCGAAGGTCCCGGGCAGCGACTTCTTCTGCCCGCACTGCGGCGGCGAGCTCACGGAGCCCAAGCCGTTCAACCTCATGTTCAAGACGATCGTCGGCCCCATCGACGACCCCGCGAACGTCGCCTACCTCCGCCCCGAGACGGCGCAGGCCATCTTCGCGCAGTTCCTGAACGTCCTCGCGACGAGCCGCCAGGCGGTGCCGTTCGGCATCGCGCAGATGGGCAAGAGCTTCCGCAACGAGGTGACGCCCCGGAACTACATCTTCCGCTCGCGCGAGTTCGAGCAGATGGAGCTGGAGTTCTTCATCCGACCCGACGAGGCGGTGGAGCTGCTGCACGGCCACGTCGTCACGCTCGCGGACAATCCCGACCTCGACGGCCCCGTGCAGGACGACTGGGGCTGGGAGGTCTGGCACAAGTACTGGGTCGAGCAGCGCAAGAAGTTCCTGAACGCGGTGGGCCTCCCGACCGAGCGGTTCGTCGAATACTGGCAGAAGCCGGACGAGCTCGCGCACTACGCCCGCGCGTGCGTGGACATTGAATACGACTTCCCGTTCGGCCGCCAGGAGCTCGAGGGCATCGCGGCCCGGAGCGACTTCGACCTCAGCCAGCACCAGAAGCATTCGGGCGTGCCGCAGACGGTCTTCGACGACCCGCTCAAGCAGGCGGCGAAGAAGCTGGACGACGCGGCGAAGGCGGCGTTCGTCGAAAAGGTGCAGAAGGACTGGGTGGCGCGCGGCAAGGATGCGCTTGCGGCGGAGAAGTTTTGCAAGGACCTCTTCGACGGCAAGTACGTGCCGCACGTGATCGAACCGTCGGCCGGCGTGGACCGGCTGATGCTCGCGCTTCTCTGCGAAGCGTACGAGGAACAGGCGCTCAAGGACGAGAAGGGCAAGGACGACGTGCGCACGGTCCTCCACTTCTCGCCGAAGGTGGCGCCGGTCAAGGCCGCGATCTTCCCGCTCATCAAGAAGGACGAGGCGCAGATGAAGTTCGCGCGCGACCTCTTCGAGAAGTTGCGCCGGAAGGTGAACGTGCAGTGGGACGTGTCGGGCGCAATCGGCCGCCGCTACCGCCGCCAGGACGAGGCGGGCACGCCGTGGTGCATCACGGTGGACGCGCAGACGGTCGCGGACGGCACCTTCACGGTGCGCGAGCGCGACTCGATGGCGCAGACGCGCATGACCTACGAGCAGTTCCTCGCGATGATGTACGCGGCGCTCGAATTCTAGGGTGTGACCAAGCGCGAAGAGAAATGGGCAGCGGCCGCCCAGATGGTCGGCGACGGCCGGCTGTCGGTGGTGATGCCCGTTTTCAATCTCGCGGCGACGATTGCCGCGAACCTGCACGAGACGGCGGCGCTCTTTGCGAAGCATGGCCTTCGCGCCGAGCTGGTGCCCGTTGACGACGGCTCGACGGACGGCACGGGCGCGGCGCTGACGGCGGCGGCGGAGTCGCTGAAGGAATTTGCGCCGACGGTCGTCGTCACGCCCGTCCTTCTGGAGAAGAACGGCGGCAAGGGCGCGGCGCTGCGGGCCGGGTTCGACGCCTCGACGGGCGCGTACGTGATGCTGCTCGACGGCGATCTCGACATCCACCCGAAGCAGACGCCGTACTTCTTCGAGGCGATGGCGCGGCAGGGCGCGGACGTCGTGATCGGCTCGAAGCGCCATCCGCGCTCGGTCGTCCAGTACCCGTGGCACCGGCGGATCGTGAGCTGGGTCTACTTCACGCTCGTGCGGCTCTTCGTCGGGCTGCCGATCACCGACACCCAGACGGGTATGAAGCTCTTCAAGCGCGCGGTCCTCGGCGAAGCGCTCGCGCGCATGCTCGTCAAGACGTATGCGTTCGACCTGGAGCTGCTGGCGATCGCGCACCAGCGCGGCGCGAAGATCGCGGAAGCGCCCGTTCGGATCAAGTTCGGCTCGAAGTTCGGCGCGCTCAAGCCCCACACGGTCAAGACGATGGCGATCGATTCGCTCGCCGTCTTCTACCGGCTGAAGGTGCTGAGATACTACGCCAAGTCGGAAGCGCCGAAGAAACTTGCCGCGCCGCCACGCGTGTCGATCGTCATCGCCTGCCCCGGCGACAGCTGGATGCTCCAGGAATGCCTGAAGGCGATTGACGGGCAGAGCTACCGAAATTTCGAGGTGATTGTGCTGCCGGATGGTGAGCTTGAGAAGGGTGCCGCGAGACATGAGACGGGAGACGAGGATGAACACGTCTCTCGTCCCTCGTCCAACGTCAAGGTGATCTCCACTGGGAAGGTGCGGCCGGCGGAAAAGCGGAACTTGGGCATTCAGGCGGCACGCGGCGAAATCGTCGCGTTCATCGACGACGACGCCTATCCCGACGTGCACTGGCTCGAATACGCCATCAAGTATTTCGGCGACGAGACGATCGGCGCGGTGGGCGGCCCCGGCGTGACGCCGCCGAACGACCCGTATCTCGCGAAAATCGGCGGGCGCGTCTACGACAACATCCTCGTCAGCGGCAACTACCGCTACCGCTACAAGGCGGGCGGCGTGCGGCGCGATGTGGACGACTACCCGAGCTGCAACCTGCTCGTCCGCACGTCGCTCCTGCGGAAGATCGGCGGCTACCGCACCGACTTCTGGCCGGGAGAGGACACGCTCCTGTGCAAGGACATCCGCGATGCGGGCGCGCGCATCGTCTACGACCCGTGGGTGATCGTGAACCACCACCGCCGCGCGCTCCTGGGCCCGCACCTGCGGCAGCTCGGGCGTTATGCATTCCATCGCGGCTACTTCGTCAAGCGCTACCCGTCGAACTCGCGGCACCTGTCCTACTTCGTGCCCTCGGCGTTCGTCCTCTATCTCTTCCTCTGGTCGCTCCTCGTCATCCTGCCGCAGCCCGCCGTCCTCTCGGTGGAGCTCTACTGCCTGTGGCAGGGGCTCGTGTCGATTCCGCTGCTCGCCTACTTCCTGCTCGTCGCGCTGACCTCGTTTTCGCGCAATCCGCTGACGTGGCTTCTCACGGCGCTCGGCGTCGTCGCGACGCACGTCACCTACGGCATCCGGTTCGTCGGCGGGCTCCTGGCGAAAAGGGCGCCCTGCGAATTCATCGGAAAGGACCACGCGTAATGGGCGAGTGGATCGACATCCAGGCCGACCCGGTGCACGTGAAGCGCGAGCGCCAGCGTGCGCGCGAACTCCGCCAGACCGACTGGTGGCGCGCTGCGCTCCAGAAGGGCGTCTGCCACTACTGCGGGAAAAACGTCGGCGCGGCGAACCTGACGATGGACCACGTCGTTCCCGTCGCGCGCGGCGGCAAGTCGGTGCGCTCGAACTGCGTGCCGTGCTGCAAGGCGTGCAACAACGCGAAGAAGGCGCTGACGCCCGCCGAGCAGATCCTCGAAAAACTCTTTGGCGCGGGCGACAGCGCACCGTCGATTTGATATACTACCTGCTATGAGCGAGATGTCGTCACTGGCCAATTTGATCTTGTCGCGCGCGGGACTCTATTCCGAGGCGCAGCTCGAGCGCATCGCCGCGAATCGCGCGGCGAACCCCGGCATGAGCCTGGCGGAAGCCGCTGTCAAGTTCGGCGGGTCGAAGGAGACGGACTTCCTCGCGGCGGTCGGCCGGGTGCTGGGGCTGGAGACGGTCGACCTGGACCAGCAGCAGCCGAGCCCCGACGCGCTGACGAAACTGCCCGCGAGCGCCGTCTACCAGTACAACGTCCTGCCGTTCAAGTTCGACGGCACGTCGCTGACCGTCGTGACGCACGACCCGTTCGACACCAAGGCGGCGGACGGCCTCCGGCTCATCGTCGGCTGCCCTGTCAAGACCGCGCTCGCGCCGAAGGAGGAAGTCGGCAAGGCCGTCAAGAAATACTACGGCGTCGGCGCGGACGCGATCGAGAAGATGATCGAGGACGGCCGCTATTCGGTGGACGAAGACCTCGGCGCGATGACGAAGATCGACGTCAACGAGATGGGCGAGGAGGCGAGCATCGTCCGCTTCGTCAACCAGATCATCGCCGAGGCCGACCACCAGGGCGCGACGGACATCCACATCGAGCCGCAGGAGACGGAGCTGCGCATCCGCTACCGCATCGACGGCATGCTGCACAAGGTGGACGTGCCGCCGCAGCTGAACCGCCTCAAGTCGGCCATCATCTCGCGCATCAAGGTCATGGCGAACCTCGACATCGCCGAAAAGCGCCTGCCGATGGACGGCCGCATCGGCATCCGCATCGGCGGGCAGGACATCGACATCCGCGTCTCGACGATGCCGGCGGCGTATGGCGAGTCGATCTCGCTGCGTCTGTTGGCGAAGAGCGGCAACTTCGTGAAGATGACGGACCTCGGGTTCAACGACCGCGACTTCGCCGTCGTCAACAAGATCATCC
>JAFPYE010000175.1 GCA_017412325.1 Kiritimatiellia bacterium
CCGATCGCCTTGATGAGGTCGTCGATGCGCTGGAACGCGAGCGAGGTCAGGTTCAGCTTCTCGCGGATGAACTCGACCATGCTCGCGTAGTCGGGGCTGTCGGGATCCGTGTACTTTTCGAGGTTCGCGTCCTCGCCCTCGTGGCCGCGCACATACCGCCGCGTGATGAGGTCGTAGACGCTCTTCGAGCGCGAGAAGTTGAGGAAGAGGCACGGATAGACGAGCGGCGGGCACGCGATGCGCATGTGCGTCTCCTTGCAGCCGAGCGAATAGAGCCGCGCCGCCTGCTTGCCGAGCTGCGTGCCGCGCACGATCGAGTCGTCGCAGAAGACGAGCTTCTTGTCCTTGATAAGCCCCGGAATCGAGATGAGCTTCATCGAGGCGACGTGCTCGCGCTGCTTCTGGTCCTGCGGCATGAACGAGCGCGCCCACGTCGGCGTGTACTTGACGAACGGCCGCGAGAACTTGATGCCCGCCTCGTGCGCGTAGCCGAGCGCGTGCGACGTGCCCGAGTCGGGGATGCCGCAGGCCGCGTCCGCGACCGTCGGCGTCCGCCGCGCGAGCGCCCCGCCGCAGCGGTAGCGCGTCATCTCCACGTTGCGCCCCTCGTAGGACGAGGCCGGATAGCCGTAGTAGACCCAGAGGAACGAGCAGATCGCCATCTTCTCGCCCGGCGCGACGAGCGTGATGTCGGCCTCCGGCGTCAGCTCCGCGACTTCGCCCGGCCCCAGGTCGCGCACGTATTCGTAGCCGAGGTTCGGCAGCGCGCAGCTTTCCATGAGCGCGATCATCGCGCCGTCCTTCTTGCCGAGGATGATCGGCGTGCGGCCCCAGCGGTCGCGCGCGGCGTAGAGCCGCCCCTTCTCGTCCACGACGAGGAGCGAGCAGCTACCCTTCACCTTCGCCTGCACGTACTTGATGCCGTCGATCAGCGTGTCCTGCGTCGCGATGAGCGCGGAGACGACCTCCGTCGGCCCGACCATGCCGCTCGTTGTGGAGAACTGCAGCTGCATGTGGCTCGTCCGGAACAGCTCCTCCTTCAGCTCCTCGATGTTGGAGATGAGCCCCACGGTGACGATGGCGAACGTGCCGAGCTTGGAGCACATGACGAGCGGCTGCGGGTCGGTGTCCGAGATGACGCCGATGCCGACCGCGCCCGCGAAGCGCGAGAAGTCGCTCTCGAACTTCGACCGGAACGGCGCGTTCTGGATGTTGTGGATCGAGCGCTGGAAGACCCCGTCCGGCTTGAGGACGGCCATGCCGCCGCGATGCGTGCCGAGATGAGAATGGTAGTCCGTGCCGAAGAACAGATCGCTCACGCAATCCGCCTTCGAGATCACTCCGCAAAATCCGCCCATAGAACCTCCGTAAAAGTGAAAAAGATATTATATCAAATTTCCTGGGCCTTGAGGTCGACGAGGCGCAATTCGACGTGCGGTTCGCCGTAGGTCGAGACCTCGATCGTAAAGTAGACGTCGAACGGGTGCGCGGCCTTGCGGTGCAGCTCCTCGGCGACGCTGCCGTGGTTCCACCACACCCCGCGCGGCACGTCGGAGCTGTAGAAGAAGACCTGCAGGTGCCGCCCCTCCGCGCCCAGCTGCCGCGCCTCGCTCAGGTAGACGCCCTTGATGCCGAAGACCGGCTCGGGATTGCCCTCGCCGAACGGCTCCAGCTTCTGGACCCACTCGGCGAAATCGAGCGTCAGGTCGCGGCCCGTCACCCACGCGTCCACGTAGTCGACCCCCTGCGCCTCGCACGGGCCCGCCGCGCACTGCGCCGCACAGGCCGCGCGGAAGAGCCGCTTGAAGTCCTCGAACGCGCCCGGCTTGACCGAGAAGCCGCCCGCCGCCGCGTGCCCGCCGTAGCGCGTCAGCGTCGCTTCGGACGCGACAAAGGCGTCGCGGACGTTGTAGCCCTCCGGTGCGCGCGCGGAGCCGTGCCCGTCCACCGCAATCGCCACCGGCACCGCGCGGTCGATCTTCAGCCGCTCCATGATGCGCGAGGCGACGATGCCCGCGACGCCTTGGTGCGCGTTCGTGAGGTTGATCACCTGCGCCGGCGCGCCCGGCTCGATCTGCTCCATCGCGGCGTTCGTCATCTGCTGCTCGATCGACTTGCGCTCCGTGTTGCGCAGGTCGACTGCGAGCGCGAGCCGCCGCGCCTCCTCGCGCTCGTCGGCGAGAATCAGGTTCAGCGATTCGAGCCCGCTCGCCATCCGCCCCGACGCGTTGATGCGCGGGCCGAGGAGGAAGCCGAAGTCCTTGGCGTTCAGCTTCGGCGCCGTCGTGCGCGAGGCGCGCGCATAGAGCTCCTTCAGGCCGACCGGCGCCCACGCGTGGAAGCGGCCGAGCGCCTCGGACACGAGCAGGCGGTTCGGGCCCGTGAGCGGCATGATGTCCGTCACCGTCGCAAGCCCCGCCAGCACGAGCAACTCGCCGCCGATCTTGGGCCCCTCATAGAGCCCTTCCGCCTTCGCCGTCTCCAGCAGGTCCTTCGCCAGCAGAAACGCCACGCCCGCGCCGCAGAGCCCCTCCAGTTCCGGTGGCGCGGCGACCTTGGGGTTCACGATCGGGCACGCGGGCAACTCGTCGCCCGGCAGGTGGTGGTCGGTGACGACGACCTCGATGCCCTTCGCCGCAAAATCCGCGACTTCCTTGACGGCGTTGATGCCGTTGTCGACGGTGACGATCAGCTTCACGTCGGGGACTTCGGCGAGCAGCCGCGCGATCGACGCGGCGGTCATGCCGTAGCCCTCGGTCAGCCGCTCCGGGATGAACGGCACGGCCGACGCGCCCAGCGCGCGCAGCGCCTTCATCACGATCGCCGTCGCGCAGACGCCGTCGCAATCGTAGTCGCCGAAGACGACGATGCGGCTGCCCGCGCAGACGTGGAGCAGGATGTCCATCGCCGCCTCGCTGACGCCCGGCAGCGCCTTCGGGCTCGCCAGGCTCGCGAGCGACGGCGCAAAAAACGCGTCGGCGGTCGCGGGGGAAATGCCGCGGACGGCCAAGAGCCGCGCCTGCAGAGGCGAATAGCCCGCCGCAGTCAGCGCGTCAACGCAGGCGGCGTCGACGCGCTTCTCCTCCCACTGTGCCACGGGGGATCAAACCTTGACTTCATGGCACCAGCCGCGGGTGTCCTCGATCTCACCGTACTGGATGCCCTGCACGGTGTGATAGAGCTTGAGGAGCGTGGGATGCACCTCGTCCGCGTTGGAAATCTTGATGACCTCGCTGCCGCGCGTGATTTCCCACACGGGCGTGATCACGACCGCCGTGCCGAGCGCGGCGACGGCGACGAAGTCGCGAATCTCCTCGTAGGGGATCGGGCGACGCTCGACCGTCATGCCGAGGTCTTCCGCCGCCTCGCGCAGCGAGAGGTTGGTGACCGAGGGCAGCACCGAGCACGAATCCGGCGTGACGTACTTGCCGTCCTTCGTGATGCCGAGGAAGTTCGAGGTGGAGAATTCCTCCACGTACTTGTGCTCCTTCGCGTCGAGGTAGAGCTCGACCGGCCAGCCGTCGTGCTTGGCCTTCTCGTGCGCGAAGAGCGACGCGGCGTAGTTGCCGCCGACCTTGACGTCGCCCATGCCGTGCGGCGCGGCGCGGTCCCAGTCGTCGAGAATGACGGCGCGCACGGGCTTGAGGCCGCCCTTGTAGTAGGCGCCCACCGGCATCACCATCACCAGGAAGGTGTATTCCTTCGCGGGCGCGACGCCGATCTGCGGGCCCGTGCCGATGAGGAGCGGCCGGAGGTACAGGGAGCCGCCCGTCCCATAGGGCGGCACGAACTCCTCGTTCGCCGCGACGACCTTGTCGAGCGCGTCGAGGAACATCTCCTCGGGCACGGGCGGCATGACGCACCGGACGGCGGTGCGGTACATGCGGCGCGCGTTCTCCTCGGGACGGAAGATGACGATCCGGCCCGACTTCTGGCGGAAGGCCTTGATGCCCTCGAAGCATTCCTGCCCGTAGTGGAGGCAGCTCGCCCCGATGTGCAGGGTGATGTACGGATCCTTGACGAACTCGAACGCGCCCCACTTCCCGTCCTTCCACACCGCGCGGATGTGGCAGTTGACGTCGGAGAAGCCGAATCCGAGGTTCGCCCAGTCGATGTCTGTTCTTGGCATTGTCTTTCCTTTTTTTGTTGTGTTGTTATTTTTGTTGGGAAATCGATGCCAGATAGTATATCATATTTCGATCCGAAGAGGTGCTTTCTATTCGAGATAGGTGCCGCGGAACCAGATCTTGTGTCCCTTCAGGTCCGGGCCGAAGTAGAAGCCGGGGTCGGTCGGCACGTTGTAGCCGTTGTTCTGGGTCAAGACGGAGATGCGGTAGACGGGGTCTTCGAGGAACGTGTGGAAGCGGTAGGGCGTGTCGTGCGGCGACAGGTAGACGCGGATCGCCCGGTTGTCGCGGCGCGTCAGCAGGATTTCCTCGCGCCAGTCGCCGAAGAGGTCGGCGACGAGGCACGGGCAGCCCTTCGTGCCATGGTTGGAGTGGACGTTCGGCTCCGCGCCCTCCGGCCGCGCGTCGAGGTCTTCCTTGTCGACGAGCGCGCGCCCCTTCACCGAATAGCCCTTGATCACGCTGCCGCCCGAATACGCCGAGCGCGTCAGGTCGCCCCGCCACCAGATGCCGAAGCGCAGGGTGCCGTAGTAGTTGTCCTTCGGGTTCGGCTTGGGCCCCATGTACCGCTGGCCCGTGAGGGCGGAGTAGATGCCGGTGTGCGCGCCGCCGAAGAGCTCCATCCCCGGCTGGTCGGGATCGATGTCCAGCGCGTTGCAGCTGCCGGTGTCGATCGGCCCGTGCGTCCAGAAACGGATCCGCCCCGACTGCGCGTCGAAGAGCGTGACGCCGAACGGCGGCGCCTCGTGGCACGTCCACACCTGGAGCCCGCGCAGCGTCGGCGCGCCCTGGATGAGGTGGATCGCGTCGCCATGGCCCATGCCCGTCGTGTAGAGCCCCTGCCCGTCGTGGTCCACGACCATGTGGCCGTAGACGATCTCGTCCTTGCCGTCGAAGTCCACGTCCCCGACGCGCAGGTTGTGGAAGCCCTGCCCGCCGTAGCCCCACCAGCGCGGCTCGTCAGAGCAGAAAAACCACCGCTCCTTCAGCTTTTTGTCCACGAGGTCGTAGGCCGTCAGGCACGTGCGCGAGTAGTAGCCACGGCACAAGACGACGCTCGGATGCACGCCGTCGAGATAGGCGACGGCCCCGAGCATGCGGAACGCCTGGTTGCCGGGGTTGCGGCTCGACCATTCGCGGTTGATCGCCTTCTCGTCGCCGGCGATGCCGTCCTTGTCCGTCCCCGCCTTCGCGCGGGCGGTCGCCTCCTCGCGCCGTTTCGCGTCGCTGAGGACGTCCGGCTTGAACGGCACCGCGTCCACCGCCGCGCCCGTCGCGCCGTCGAATGCCGTCGTGAAGTTCCGCGCCCAGAGGATGTGCGCGCCGGGGACGGTCGCGCGCCAGTCCGTGAACGCGGCGGCCGTCGCCGGGGCGAAGACGCCGTCCGCGCCCTGCACGCGCCCCTTCCCGTCCACCGTGCCCTCGGCGGTGCGGCAGACGACCTCCGCCGTGCCGTCGCCGTCCATGTCGCAGACCATGACGGGCACGTAGTGCGAGCCCGAGCGGATGTTCGGCCCCAAGTTGATCTTCCACAGACTCCTGTTCGTGCCGTCGAGCTTCACGCCCTCCAGCCACGTGTCGCCCGTCTTGTGCCACGACGAATTGTCCGCGCCGTTGTCCGGCCACCAGATGACGACGAGTTCGTATTCGCCGTCGCCGTCGAGGTCGCCGATGGAGCAGTCGCACGGATGGTGCGCGACGGCCGTGCCGTCGGGCATCTTCGTCTTCGGCGGCGGCGTGAGCGCGATGTCGAAGGAGCCGACCGGCGCGTTCGCGGGCAGCGTCCACGACCCGCTGACCTTGAACGTCGCCTCGCGCCCGCCGACGACGGCGCGCACCTCGTACGTCGTCGCCCGCCCCGTCCACGGCGTCTTGAAATAGGTGACGTCCGCAATCGGCGACGCGTTCAGCTTCGTCCCGTTTGCATAGACGTTGAACGCGATGTTCGTCGGGTCGCTCGACTTGTAGCGCCAGCCGACCATCACGTCCTTTTCCGTCTGCCGCACGGCGTAGACGCCGCGCCCCATGCGCTCCTTCTGCATGTGCTTGAGCTTGTAGCCGGTCGCCGGCTGCGGAAACGCGTCCGCGCCCACGTCCGTCGCGCCGGGGTTCGACTCGATCACCTTGGCGCCCGCCGCCTTGACGATGCGCCCGACGACGTTCGCCGAGACGCACTTCAAGGTCGCGCCCTTCGCGAGCTCGATGGTGCCGCCCCACGTCGCCGCCGGGCCCAGGACGACGGTCGAGCCGTTGGCGACCGTCAGCTTGCCCGTCGCGCGGTCGCACGGATACTGGAGCCCGAGCGTGCCCTCGCCCGTCTTGACGAGGTTGCCGTCGCCCTCGAACGACGCGCGGACGACGAGCTGCCGGTTGGCGATGAGCCGGCTCGTCCCGCGCAGCTGGATCGGCGCGCCCGACTTCACGAACGTCGGCTCGAAGCTGAGGAGCGCGCCGCCCGAGAACACCACCTCGTTCGTCCGCGCCCGCGCGTAGTTGGAGTCGAACACGAAGCCGCCGGATCCCAGCGCGAACTGCCCGCCCGCGCCCAGCTCGAAGCGCTTTTCGCCGCCGATGCCGCCCTGCGCGAGCACGCCTTTCGCGTAGAGCCGCTTTTCGCCGTCCGTGCCGATCACGATCCGCTCGGGAATCTCGTAGCCGAGGCGCAGCACCGAATTCGTGTCGATGAACGCGCTGATCTTCTCCTTCGGCATCGGCAGCCCTTCCGGCCACGGCGCGTTGCCGTTCGCGATCTGGAGGAGCTGCACTTCGCCGAGCGCCGTGTCGTAGACGCGCCAGTCGTCGAGCTCCACGCCCTCGACCGCCGCGCAGCCGCCGCCCTTGCCCGCCCAGTGGAACGAGCCGAACGTGAACTCGCCCGCGAACCCGTCCGCCGCGAACTCGCGGCTTTCGCCCGCCTTCTTGCCGTCCACCCAGAGCGCCACCGCGCCGTCCGCGCCCTTCGTCACCGCATAGACGTGGAACTGCTGGCCGAAGTGGACGACGTCCTTCATCGCGAGCAGCTTGCCGTCGGCCGCGCCGCCCCACCACTGGACGAGCTTGACGCCGCCCTTGCCCGTCGCCGCGAGCGCCAATGCGCGCGAGCCCTTGCCACGCGCCGTGCCCGAGCTCCAGATGATCGCGCCCTCGGCGTCGACGCCCTTGGCGATCGCGACGATCGTCCATTCGTCGCCGAACGACATGTTGGTAATGTAGGGGAAAAAGCCGTTCGCGCCAAGCCGGAGCGCGCGCTGTTCGCCGCTGCGCGCCGCGACGTAGGAGGGGCCCTTTTGACGGAGCTTCGCCATCTGCCGGTTGTCGAACGCGCACGCCCGCTCGCCCGCCGAGTCGAGGGTGCCGTCGAACCTCAGCCGCATCAGCGGCACCTGCCCGAGCTCGTCGAGTTGCGCGTTGTCGTCGTCCGTCGGCCGCTCGCCCCCCTGCGCGGCTGCACGCCACGCGCCGCAGACGGCACATGCCGCCAGACACAGGATGCACAACCACTCGGTCCTCTTCTTCATGGCAAAAATTATACCAAATCCGCCGCGCGACCACACTACCCCATCGGGTAGGATATAAAAACGAAAACCCCCGCGGAGGGGGTTCGCCTTTGATTGGCTCGGGTGGCTGGATTCGAACCAGCGACCAATTGATTAACAGTCAACTGCGCTACCACTGCGCCACACCCGAACGTTCAAGTGGCGCATAGTATATCATTTCCGATTGCCGCCCTGCAAGGGGGTAAATCAAGAAACTTTACGCCAGTTCCGACTGGAGCAGCTGGCGCGCGGAGCCGGGGCCTGCGAGCAGCTTCACGAAGTAGCCTTCGATCTTCGCCGCGAGCGGCGTCGCCGTGAGGTCGCTCCCGAAGATGGAGGCGTTCGCGAGGATGGGCTTGAGCTGGCCCGCATAGCTCGCGGGGTCGTTCCAGACGATGCCCTTCAGCTGCGCCTGCAGCTCGTCCTTGAGCGGATCGGCGCTGACTTCCATCGCCGCGCCCGTGTCGTCGACCGCCAGGAGATAGCGCATCCAGCCCGCGATCGCGAGCGGAATCGAGACGAGCGAACCGAGGTCGCGGCCGGTCGCGACGTAGCTCTTGATCGTCTCGCCGAAGCGGATGCCGACCTTCTGCGACGTGTCGGTCGCGATGCGGCGCGGATCGTCCGGCATGAAGACGTTCGGCAGGCGCTCGTTCACGACCTCGTCGATGAACGCCTTGGGCGAGAGGATCTTCGGATCGACCACCACCGGCAGGCCCTCGACGTAGCCAAGGCGCTTGACGAGCTTGACGATGTCCGCGTCCTGCATCTCCTTGCAGATGAGCGTGTAGCCGAGGAGGCACCCGTACATCGACATCGCCGTGTGCAGCGGGTTGAGGCAGGTCGTCACCTTCATCTTCTCGGTGTTGTTCACCGTGTCGCGGTCGGTCAGGTAGACGCCCGCCTTGTCGAGCGGCGCGCGGCCGTTCGGGAAGCGGTCTTCGACCACGAGGTACTGCGGCTTCTCGGCGTTGACGAACGGCGCGATGAACGTCTTCTTCGACGTGACGATCGGCTCCATCCCCTCGATGCCGCACTTCTTCAGCTCCGCCTCGACCATCGGGTGCGGGCGCGGCGTGATCTTGTCGATCATCGACCACGGGAACGAGACCTTCGACTCGTCCTGGATGTAGTCGAGGTACGCGGCGGGCGCAAAGCCGTTCGCGACCCACGCCGACGCCATCGCGACGACCGACGCCTTCAGCTTCTCGCCGTTGTGCGAGCAGTTGTCCATCGAGACGACCGCCATCGGCAGCGTGCCCGCGTTGAAGCGCTCCAGCAGGAGCGCCGCGACGACGCTCATCGCGTGGCGGCTCGCCTCGGGGCCTTCCTTCATGTCCGCCTCCACGACCGGCAGGTACGCGCCGTCCGGCTTTTTGAGGGCATACCCCTTCTCGGTAATCGTGAACGAGAGCATCTTCAGCGACGGCGCGCGGAAGATCCGCTTCAGCTCCGCCTTCGCCGCCGCGTCCGCGAAGTTCGCCTTGACGCCCTTGGCGACGCCCGCGAGCACTTCCTTCGTCACCGTGCCGTCGGGATTCAAGAGGACGTTCAGCGTCAGGTTGTCCTGCGCCGTGTAGATCTGGTCGATGATGTCGTAGTCGAACGTGTCGCACGCGATGATGCCCGTCTTCATCAGCCCCGCGTTCAGGAGGTTCTGCGCGAGCGAGCCGATGAAGCCGCGGAAGATGTTGCCCGCGCCGAAATGCACCCATTCGGGCGCCGCCTCGGTGGCCGCGCGCATCGCGGCCACGTCGAACGCGGGCAGCTTGACGCCCGCCGCCTGCCAGGCCGCCGCTTCGTTGATGATCGAATCCAGCTTGAGCTTCATGTCGTCTTTCCTTCCGTTGTCAGGTTGTGAAGGACACGAGTATATCACATCCGTGCCGCCCGTGCACTACCCGAACGGGTAAGGTGCCGCGCGCGGCCGTCCGGCCGCGGCCGGTCAGTAGATCCGGATGTAGCTGTCCGCGCGCAGGCGCTCGACCCAGGCCGCGTACGCCGCCTGCGACTTCTCGCGGCGGACGTTCGCCTCGATGTCGTCGTACGCCTCAGCGAACGTGCGCGCGACCGCGCCCGTCTCCGCCGTCTTCATGAAGCGGAAGCGCTTGCCGCCGAGCTCGATCCACTCCGACGAGCCGCCGACCGGCAGCGCGGCGATCGCCTGGCAGATCTCCGGCACGAACAGGTCTTCGGGCTTGACGTCCAGATATTCCTTCGGCGCGGCCTCGCCCTCGGTCTCGACCGAAATCGACACCTTCGACGCCGCGCGGTAGCGCTCGGGATGCGCGGCGAACTCGGCCTTCATCTCCGCCGGCGACGCCGTCACGTACTTGTCGACGACGTTCCACCGCATGGCGCTGACGATCAGGTCGTCCTTGATGCGCGTGCGCCACTCGGTGTAGGGGATCTTCTGCTGCGCGAGCGTCGCGACGAGCTTGTTGCGGTCGCCCCCGAAGGCGCTGTCGACGATCTCGCGGATGCGGTTCTCGATCACCCACTCCTGCATCGTCAGCTTCTGTTCGCCCGCCGCCTTGACGATCAGCTTGCGGTCGATGAGACTGTTGCGCATCTCGTCGAAATGGCTGTCGTCCAGCCCCGCCCGCCGCAGCTCGTTGCGCACCTCGCTGCGGAGGATCGTCTGCGCGCCGACCGTCGCGGCAATGCCGTCGACCTCGACGGCGGACAAGGGGGCGCACGCCGCGGCGAGCGCCAGCCCGACTGCGGACATGGCAAGATTCTTCATCGACTGGATTCCTCCCTGGACGTTCACAGCATGGCCGCAATCGCCGCGCCGACCATCGGCGAGTCCTCGACCTGCGGCGTGATGGCGTAATGGATGTTGCGGCGGGCGACGAGCATGTCGTTCAGCTCGCGCATGACCGTTTCCGCGAACGGGATCGCCCGCGTCTTGTAGTAGGTGGACCCGTCCGCGTTGATCGCCACCGGCTCGGCGGGGTCGTTGCCCGCGCCGGACTTGATGGCGAACGCCGCGAGGTGGATCGCCGTCAGCACCGCCGCGCGCTCGAAGACGGGCAGGCCCAGCCGCCGCGCCATCCGCGCATCGTCCGGGTCGGCGAAGATCGCGTCCAGCACGTTGTCGCGCCCTTCCTTCTTGAACGCCGCGCAGAAGTTGTCGAAGTCCATCGTCTCCAGCGCGCCCAGTCCGCCGATTGCCGCGGCGGCCTTGGCGGAGAAGAGCCCTTCCTTCGCCGCCGCCTTGTAGATCTCGAGGCCGATGCCGCCGAGGTACGCGCCCGCGATCAGCTTCTCGAAGACCTGCTGGCCCGGGTTGCCGCCCTTCGCGTCCAGCGCCTTGTCGAACGCGCTGACCGCGATCTTGTTGAAGCCGCCCGACTCCGCGTTGATGATCATCGACCCGTCCCGGTCCAGCCCCGCGACCTTCGCGATGTTCGCGTTCTGCTCGACGTAGGCGCAGTTGGTGCCGGTGCCGAGGATGAAACCGATGTAGGAAGAATACGTCTTGTCGCCTTCCGTCGCCTTCGCCGCGAGGAGCGTCGCCACCGTGTCGTTCACGATGGCGATCTCGCCGCCGCCCAGCCGCTTGAGGAGCTCCGCGCCGACGTACTGGCCGACGATGGCGGGGGCCTGGATGTTCTTCGTCCAGCGCACGAGCTTCGCGTCCAGCGCAGGCGTCGCCTCCGCCGGATACGAGAAGCACCAGCCGATCTTCTTCACCGACGCGAGCGGCCGGAGGCGCGCGACCTCTTCCGCAAACGCCTTGTAGAACGTCTCCTCGTCCACTTCGCCCTTCGTGCCGGGCATCGGGCGGTTCTGCTTCTCGGCGACCTTCGGCGGGACCGAGACGATGCCGCCGCGGAAATTCGTGCCGCCCGCGTCAAGCACCGCCGCCGTCGCGCCCGGCGGCACCTTGCCGTTGATGCCGACGTAGGTCGGGACCATCATCAACGACGACGGCTCGCCGCGGAGCCCCTTCTCCATTTCGTCGATGAACGCCGCGATCAGCCTCTGGCGGTCGATGTCGTCGGCGAGGACAAAGCCGTTGTCCTTCAGGAATTCTTCAGGTGTCTTCATTCTCTATCAGTCCTTTCACAAGGTTGATCCAGTCGTCGTTCGCGAGCTCTTCGGCCCGTGCCGTAGATTGTATCATATCTTTGAAGATCGTGCCAAGCTGTTTCCGGCGGTGCTCGAACGCCTGCTTGGTCAGGCGATGGAAGAGGTCGCGCTCCGCGTCGGTCAGCGCGGCGTTGCGGTCGTGCCGGACGAGCGTGACCACCGTCGAGCCGATGGCGGGGCGCGGCCAGAAGCAGCTCGCCGCCACCTTGCGCACGATCGCCACGTCGTAGTCGAGCTGCGCCCATACGCCCGCGAGGCCGCGCACCTTCGAGCCCTCCTTCGCCGCCAGCCGCTCGGCGACCTCCGTCTGCACGAGCACCGTCATCCGCGCCAACGCGCGTTGCCGCACCAGCTCCAGCAGGATCCGCGTCCCCGCCTGGTAGGGCAGGTTGGAGACCATCGTCAGGCGCGCGGCATCGGACGAAGCGAGGAGCTTCTCGTGCGCCGCCGCCCGCACGCGCGGGTCGAGCGCATCGCCCGTGAGGACGGTGAGTCCGGCGATCCCCGCCGCCGCGAGCCGGTCCGCCAGCACGGGGTCCTTCTCGATGGCGACGACCGGATGCCCGCGCGCGACCATCTCTTCCGTCAGCACGCCCAGCCCCGGCCCGATCTCCAGAACCGGCGCGCCCGCCGGCACGCCGTCGAGCCCCGCGTCCACGATGGCGACGAGCGCATTGCGGTCGATGAGGAAGTTCTGCCCCATCGTCTTGTTCGGGTGGAAGTCGTGTTCGATGCA
>JAFPYE010000176.1 GCA_017412325.1 Kiritimatiellia bacterium
CCTCCTCTCGGGCACGCAGGGGTGCCTGAACGACTATCCGTTCCGCATCGCGCTCGCCGACAAGCCCGGCGCGAGCGCGCACCAGTGGTTCGACGCGGCGCAGACGGAGAAGATCTACAAGGAGTACCAGCACCCGCTCTGGAAGGTCGCGGGCGCGCTCGCGCAGAAGATGGGCGGCCACGGCGGCATGGACTTCCTGATGGACCTGCGCCTGTGCTACTGCCTCCAGAACGGCCTGCCGCTCGACATGGACGTCTACGACCTCGCGGCCAGCTGCTCGATCTGCGAACTGAGCGAACGCTCGGCGCTGAACCGCGGCGCGTCGCAGGACGTGCCGGACTTCACGCGCGGCGGCTGGAAGACGGCGAAGCCGCTCGGCATCGAGACGGTGGACCTGGAGAAGCTCGGCATCCGGGACGTGACGCGCGACGAGAGTCAGCTGAATGTCTGATCGGATCGGGAAGATCCTCTCGCACGACGCGGGACCGTTCTGGCAGTTCGTCAAGTACGGCATCATCGGCGTGCTGTCTACGGCGGTGCAGGCGGTGGCGTTCTACGTCCTGGCGGCAACGGTCCTCAAGTGCCTGGATCCGGACGATGTGGCGGTGCGGCTCTTGGGGCTGCCCGCCACGTCCGTTTCGGCGACGGTGCGCGCGCTGCGGTTCGCGGCGGCGACGGCGCTCGCGTTTGCCGTGTCCAACGTCTTCTGCTGGCTGCTGAACCGTGCGTTCGTCTTCCGCGCGGGGCGCTACCGCTGGTGGACGGAACTGGCGCTGTTCCTCTTCGTGTCGGCCACGGCGATGGCGCTGGCGACGGCGCTCAGCGGCTTCCTGATCGCGCGTTGCGGGCTGATGACGACGGTCGCGGTGCTGGTGGAGGTGGTCGTTTCCTTCCTCTTCAACTTCGTCATCCGCAAGTTCGTCATCTTCAAGGGCTGAGATTTGTGATATACTATTCGGCAACCGTTTGATTCAACTCACGCAAAGGAAAGACACATGCAGACCAAGCTCCTGACCGCGACCGTCGTCGCGACGCTCGCCGCAACCGTGGCGCTCGCCGACAAGGTCACGCTCGTTTCCGGCTCCTACCTGACCGGCACCGCCGGCGACTTCGACGGCAATACGCTCAAGTTCACGTCCGACGACCTCGGCGAGGTCGCGATCGACGTCTCGAAGATCGCCGCGCTCGAAAGCGACCGGACGCACGTCGTGCGCTACCGCGACCTGACGACGGCGACGCTGCCGGTGACGGTCGTCAACGGCGCGTACCAGGTGGGCGAGACGACGCTCGACATGGCGAACGTCAAGGACATCGACCCCGCGCCGGAGGGCTGGCACGGCAGCGTCAACTTCTCGGGCATGGTCACGCGCGGCAATACCGTCGGCGAGTCGGCGAGCTTGACGGCGGACGTCAACCGCCGCTGGGAGAAGGACCGCCTGACGGCGGACGCCGGCTACTACTACGCGGCGTCGGGCGACTCCAAGCAGGACAAGCAGAAGACCACGAGCCGCTTCGAGGCGCAGGCGCAGGAAGACCACTTCTGGTCGCAGAAGTTCTACACCTACGTC
Source organism: Kiritimatiellia bacterium (assembly GCA_017412325.1). Taxonomy (GTDB): domain Bacteria; phylum Verrucomicrobiota; class Kiritimatiellia; order RFP12; family UBA1067; genus UBA1067. The sequence goes on from JAFPYE010000176.1 coordinate 1,569, forward strand.
AACGGCAAGTACGAGACCGACCGGATCATGGACCTGGAATACCGCTGGCGCGTCGGCCTCGGCGGCGGCTACCAGTGGCTCGAGAACGACGACTTCGGCTTCGGCAAGGTCTCGTTCAACCAGGAAGTCGGCATGTCGTACGTCGGCGAGAAGTTCGAGCACGTCGACGACGACAACTACGGCGCCTTCCGCTATGCGCACCACCTCGCGTGGGAGATCGCGGCGGTCAAGAACCTGAGCTTCGCGCACAATCTGGAATGGCTGCCGCAGGTCGACGAGTGGGCCGACAACTACATCATCGACGCCGACGCGGGCATCGTCTACAAGTTCAGCGCCAACTGGCAGCTGGTCGCCAAGGTCGAATGGGACTACAAGAGCAAAGTCGCCCCCGGCACCAAGCACAGCGACCTGCGCTACATCCTCGGCCTCGGCTACACGTGGTAAGCTGATCGGCTGACGAGGGCTGGTCCGGTGAGAGTCGCGATCTGCTATCCGCCGCTTGCGAGCGAGAAGGGCGTCGCGCTTCTCACCCAGAACCGCCAGTTCCAGTGGTTCTCGCGCCCGACCTACATCTTCCCCGTCGTCCCGGCGACCGCCGCGACGATGGCGAAGGCGGCGGGGCACGAGACCTTGTTTTTGGACGGCATCGCGGCGGAACTGACGCCGGCGGAATTCGACCGCCGCCTCGCCGCGTTCCGGCCCGACCTCGTCGTCCTCGAGACGAAGACGCCTGTCGTCAAGCGCCACTGGAAGTGGATCAATGAACATGACTATCGCACCGTTCTCGTCGGCGACCATGTGACGGCCTTGCCCGAGGAGTCGATGGCCGCGTGCAAGGTCGACTACATCCTGACGGGCGGCGACTGGGACTTCCTGCTCAAGAACCTTCTGGCGTCGGAACTCGACCCGGCGCAGTTCGAGCCCGGCATCTGGTACCGTGACGCGGGCGCGGTGAAGTCGACGGGGCCGTTCAAGCTCGACCACAATCTCGACGACGCGCCGTGGATCGACCGCGACCTCGTCAACTGGAAGCTCTACGCGTTCCGCAACGGCAACTTCAAGCGCACGCCCGGCACCTACGTCATGTCGGGCCGCGACTGCTGGCACGCGAAGTGCACCTTCTGCAGCTGGACGACGCTCTACCCGACCTACCGCCAGCGCAACCCCGTCGACGTCGCGGACGAGATCGAGATGCTTGTCGCAAAATACGGCGTCCGGGAGATCATGGACGACTCCGGCTCGCTGCCCGTGGGCGCGTGGCTGACGACGTTCTGCAACGAGCTGATCCGCCGGGGCCTTCCGAAGAAGCTGCGCATCGACTGCAACATGCGCTTCGGACGGCTGACGTTCGCGGACTACGCGTTGATGCGCCAGGCGGGCTTCCGGCTCGTCCTCTTCGGCGTGGAGTCCGCCAACCAAGCGACGCTCGACCGGTTCTGCAAATGCCTGACGGTCGCGGAGATCGAGCAGGGCGCGGAATGGGCGGCGCGCGCGGGGCTGGACGTCCACCTCACCTTCATGTTCGGCCATGCGTGGGAAGGGCCCGCCGAGATCGCGAACACCGTCGCGCTCGCGCGCAAGCTGCTCGCGAACGGCCATGCGGCGACGTTGCAGTGCACGCTGACGATCCCCTATCCGGGCACGCCGCTCTTCAAGGAACTGAAGGCGGCGGACGGCCTCACGACGTACGACTGGGACGAATACGACCAGCGCCGCGCCATCACCCAGACGCCGCTGGTGACCGAGGCCGAGATCAAGCGCGCCATCCGCCAGGTCTACCGCGGCTTCCTCCAGCCGCGCGCCCTGTGGCACCTCTTCCGCCGCAACCTGTTCGATTTCTCGTTCTACTATCGCGGCTTCCGCTATCTGGTCGGGCATTTGCTCGACTTCAAGTCGTAACCGGCCATGACGACGCAGAAGCGCAAATACAAGGTCGTCATCGCCTACGACGGCACCGGCTATTCGGGCTGGCAGTACCAGGACAACGCCCTCGGCATCCAGCAGGTCGTCGAAGAGGCGCTCGCCTACCTCGAAGGCGCGCCCGTCCGCATCTTCGGCAGCTCGCGCACCGACGCGGGCGTGCATGCGAACGGCTTTGTCGGCCACTTCCACCTGACGAAGCCCATCCCGCCGAAGAACCTCGTGCGCGCGATGAACTCGCGGCTGCCCGAATCGGTGCGCATTCTCAAGGCCGCCTACGCGAAGGAGTCGTTCGACGCGCGGCTGTCGGCGAAGGGCAAGGAATACCGCTACCAGCTCTACCAGGCGGACATCCTGCCGCCGCACCTCGCGCCCTACTGGACGTTCTGCCACCGCCCGCTCGACCTCGCGGCGATGCGGCAGGCGGCGGCCTCCTTCGTCGGCCGGCACGACTTCCTCTCCTTCGCGGCGAATCCCAACCGCGAGCTGGAAACGACGGTCCGCACCATCTTCAGCTTCGACGTCCGGCGGGCCGGGCCGCGCTACACGTTCATCGTGCGCGGCGACGGCTTCCTCTACAAGCAGGTGCGCTCGATGGTCGGCTTCCTCCTTTCCGTCGGCAAGGGCAACGAGAAGCCGGAAGCGGTCAGGGAGCTCCTCGACAACCACCCGCCGCGCACCGCCCGCGTCGAAACCGCGCCCGCGCGCGGCCTGTTCCTGCACAAAGTTTTCTATTGACATGCCGTGGCCGGCCGTGCAAATATGATATACTATGCACCATGAGGCCGCGATTGAGGAACGGACAGGCAATGGTCGAGTACATGCTCGCCTTCTGCACGCTCTTGGTCGTGGTCGCCGCGATGGGCTGGTTGCTGTCCGCGGCGCGGCACAACGTGGCGCGCACGGAAGCGCTGGTCAGTTCGGACTA
>JAFPYE010000024.1 GCA_017412325.1 Kiritimatiellia bacterium
CGCCGGCGGCCGCCTCCGCCTTGTCCTTGCCGCCGAACACCTCGGCGAGCGTATCCCTCTCCTTCACGAACGTGAAGCCGTCCACCACGATGAAGCGCTCGACCATCGCGCACGCGTCGATGGTGCGCACGAACGCCGCCGGCTTCGCCGTGAACTTCAGCTCGTACGACTGCGGCACCGCCAGCGGCCGGGGCTCGGCCTCCTTCTTCTGCGCGCCCTTCTTCGCCTTGCCGCGCTTGGGCGCCGCCTCTTCCTTGGGCGGCTCGGCGGCCGCCGCGCCCACCGTGACCGACGTCAGCTCCTGCGCCCCGCAGCGCGAGAGCATGTTCACGAACATCCCCACCTCCGACCACTGGCGCTGGAGCGCCGCGAGCTGGTCGCGCGGCGGCATGCTGCCGCCCACGATGTAGTCCTTGAAGCCGAAGTCGAACTCCTCCTTGACGATGCAGCCGTTGACGCCGCCCGGCAGCTTGGCGAACTCGCGCGCCTCCACCACCATCTTCTGCTTGAACGACTCCGGCGTTGCGCCGGGATCGACCGCGAAGTCGCCCGCCGACACGAGCGCCAGCATTTCCGCACGCCACTCCTCCAGCTTCTGCGCGTTCGCCGCGATGGCGTCCACCGACTCCTGCTTCGGCGCGATCGCCGCCGCGTTGATGCGCCGGGCGTTCGCGATTGCCGATTCGAGGTCCTCGGCCTTCTCGGCCTTTTCCGCCCAGGCGGCGTAGGTCAGGTAGCCGACCACGCCCACCGCGACGAGCGCGATGCCGCCGATCGCCGCCATCGTGATTTGGTTCTTGTTCATTGGAACTTCACCTCCACTACGTACTGTTCCACGCAATCGTCCTTGCCGAAGTTCGACATGTCGACCACCCGCGCCGACTCCGCCTTGAGGATCGGGTTGTCCAACAGCCGCGCAACGACGATTTCCGGCGCCGTCTTGCCGGCGTTGCGCCGCGAGAATTCCGCCACGCGGTCCTTCCAGCCGCGCAGCGTCACGCGGCCCGGCTCCCACTTCTCGATCCACAGGTCCTCGCCGATCGCGAGCCGGACGGCGTTGATCTCGGCCACCGCCGCGCCGCGCCGCTGGATGAGCTGCCGCAGCGCCTCCGCCTCCGCCCGCGCGAGCTCCTCGCGGCCCTGGGCCGCCTTGATCTTCGTCTCGTAGCCCTTGAGCGCGCTCACCTTGCCCTCGAGGACGTCGTACTGCGCCTCGACGACCGACTTGCCGTGGCCGACCGCCAGGAGGAGGCAGACCGCCGCCGCCACGAGCGCCGCCGCGCCCGCCGCCACGACGGGGATCCGCTTCACCTCCGCCCGCGACGCGAGGATCGACGGCGGCATCAGGTTGATCGCCAGTTCCGCCTTGCCCGCCGCATGCAGCGCCAGGCCCGCCGTGGAACCGAGGAACACGGCATCCGTCTCGAGTGCCGCCGCGTCCACCGCGCCGCCCGTCGCGATCGTCTCGAACGGGTTGAAGAACTCGACCTCGATCTGGAGCGAATCCTGGAAGAACTCGGCGAGCTGCGGCAGGAGCGACGTGCCGCCCGTCAGGTACAGCTTCGTCGGCGCGCCGCCGCCCTGCTGCGAGCGGTAGAAGTTCATCGACCGCGAAATCTCCGCGTTGAGGCGCGTCATCACCGCGCGGCACACCTTCGAGATCGTGTCGAGCGTCGGGTCGTCGTCCTCCATCACGCCGCCGAGCGAGACGTAGGCCTTCTCGCGCTTGAACTGCTCCGCCTCGTCCAGCGTGCAGCCGAGCTTCTGCGCGATCTCCTTGGTGAGCGTATTGCCCGCCACCGGGATCGAGCGGTTGTAGAGCTTGTCGCCCTCGACCACCACGAGCGACGTCGTCTTCGCGCCGATGTCGAGGACGATGGCGCAGTCGTCCGCGCCCGCGCGGTTCGCCTTGAGCACGTTCGCGAGCGCGAGGGGCGCGACGTCCACGAGCTCGGGCGAGAAGCCCGCCGCCACCACCGCGTCCGTGATCGCCTCGATCTGCTCGATCTTCGCCGCGACGATCATCACCGACTTGTCGCCGTTCTCCGTCTCGCCCAGCACCTGGCGGTCGCAGATCATCTCGTCGATCGGGAACGGCACGTTCTGCTCGACCTCGTAGCGGACCATCTGCTCGAACTTCGCCGGGTCGCTGCCCGCGAACGGGATCGCCGCGAAGCGCGGGAACACCATCTGGCCCGAGACCGCGATCGCCACCTTGCCGGGCTTGATGCCCTTCTCGCGGACAATCTCCAGAAGCGCGGGCGCGAGGACCGTCCCCGCGTTGCCCGCGTCGAGCGGCGCGGCGAGCGCCGCCGTGCCGTAGTTCACGAGCTTCGGCTTGGCGCCCAGCTCGTATTCGGCGAGCGCGATGGACGACGCGCCGATGTTGAGAGTGAGGATCTTGCTGGCCATATGCGGCGACCTTCCTTTGCGTTACTGCGCGACGTCTTCGTAGTCGTTCGGGTTCACGAGCGCCCAGATCGTCTTCGACCGGTCCATCAGGCCCTGGCGGCGCTCGATCATCGGCTTGCCGTCCTTGCCCGTCGCGTTCATGATCTTCTGGTTGTTCCAGAACGCCTGGTCAAGCGTCTTCGGATGCGCGAAGTCCTTGACCTCGCCGCCCGAGCTCTCGCAGTCGCCCGCGAGCAC
>JAFPYE010000177.1 GCA_017412325.1 Kiritimatiellia bacterium
ACTACCAGATCGGCTCCTTCGAGATGACCAAGCTCTCGCAGGGCATCGGCCGCATCTGCGACTTCGACGTCTACGGCCGCGACACGTTCCTGAACCGCCTCGTCTACGTCCGCGACAACAAGACCGGGAAGTTCTGGAACGTCGGCTGGGAACCCGTGAAGGCCAAGCCGACGCGCTTCCGCGCCCGCCACGGCCTCGGCTACACGATCCTCGAGAACACGACGGACGGCATCGACGCCTCGTTCCGCGTCTTCGTCCCCGCTGGCGACGAGCCCGCAGAATACTGGACGCTCCGGCTCCGGCCCCTGCCGGAGCCGGACGGTCGCATGGTCGAACGGTCGCATGGTCGCATGGTCGGACCATCAGACCATCAGACCATCAGACCATCAGACCGGTCGCGGGCGGCAGCCCGCGACCTGACGGTCTTCGTCTACGAGCAGATCTCGTTCAAGTACATGTGGGGCTTCAACTCCTACGGCGACATGTTCTACCGCAATTCGCGCCTCGACGCGAAGCGCAACATGGCGATCTTCACGAAGCACCCGTTCGTGACGCCCCACCCGTGGCAGACGGGCTTCCTCGCCGCCGACCGGACAATCGACGGCTTCGATGGCTCGAAGGACTTCTTCGTCGGCACCTACAACCAGCTCAACGAGCCCGAGGCCGTCGTGAAGGGCCGCTGCACGGGGTCCGTCGGCTCGTCCGACGCGACCATCGCCGCGCTGCAGTTCAACCTCGGCAAGGTCAAGGCCGGCGAGGAGATCGTCATCAACCTCGTCCTCGGCGTGAGCGACTCCGAGGCGCACGCGGCCGCCGCCGCGAAGAAGGGCCTCGCGTCGGTCGAGAAGAAGTTCGCCGCGCTCGTCGCCGCGAAGAAGGCGCTCGCCGCCCGCAACGCCGCGCACACGCCCGACCCGCAGTTCGACGCCACGTTCAACGCGTGGCACAAGCAGCAGGCGCTCTTCGGCGCCGAGTGGTGCCGCTGGGGCTGGATGGGCTACCGCGACATCGTCCAGCACGCGATGGGCTGCTCGTCGTTCTACCCGGAGCGCACGCGCGAGATCCTCCTCACCGCCTTCCGCCACCAGTACAGCTCCGGCCTCGCGCTGCGCGGCTGGAACCCGATCGACACGAAGGAGTACTCCGACTCCGCGCTCTGGCTCGTCTTCACGCTCTGCGCCTACCTGCGCGAGACCGGCGAGAGGGACTTCCTCAAGGTCAAGGTCCCCTTCTACGACAAGGGCGAGGCGACGGTCCTGGGGCACATCCAACGCGCGCTCGACTTCCTCGAGCGCAACAAGGGCGCCCACAGGCTGCTGCTCATCAAGTTCGGCGACTGGAACGACTCCCTCACCGGCATCGGCAAGGGCGGCAAGGGCGAGTCCGTCTGGCTCTCGATGGCCTACAGCGAGGCGCTCCAGCAGATGGCCGGGCTCTACGGCTGGCTCGACGACGCCCCCGCCGCGATGGACGCCCTCTCCCGCGCCTCGGCGATCAACGACGCGCTCAACAAGGAGGCGTGGGACGGCGACTGGTACGTCCGCGGCTTCGACGACGACGGCAACCCGATCGGTTCGCGCAAGAACCGCGAGGGCCAGCTCTACCTCAACACGCAGAGCTGGGCGATCATCTGCGGCGCCGCCTCGCCCGCGCGCCGCAAGAAGATCCTCGCCGCGATCGACAAGCGGCTCAGGACGCCGCTCGGCTACCAGATGATGGCGCCGGCCTACAAGCACTTCGACCCCGTCATCGG
>JAFPYE010000178.1 GCA_017412325.1 Kiritimatiellia bacterium
TTGCGGTGGACGTGCGCGACCTCGATCAGCTTGGGCGAGACGTTGCGCAGCGGATCGACGACGCCGTTGACGCAAAACGGCCCGTCATTCGGCTGGTCGTCGAAGTCGCCGCCATAGGCGAGGTAGCGTTCGCGCGCGCCCGTCACCGGATCGACGCGGTCGGTATACTTCCAGATCGCCTGGTCCACCCAGTCCCAGATGCAGCCGCCCATCAGCGCGGGATAGGCGTAGATCACGTCCCAGTAGTCCTGGAAATTGCCGAGCGCGTTGCCCATCGCGTGCGCGTATTCGCACATCACGTAGGGCTTGCCGGCGGTATGCCCGGAGATCGCGAATCCCTGGCCGCCGCCTTCGCCCTGAAGATCGCCGCCGCCCGTGGCGTTGCCGAGCCGGCCGCGCTTTTCCAGCCACTCCACGCTCGGATACATCGACGAGTCGACGTCCGCATCCGCGTTGCCGCGCTCCCAGTGGACCGGCCGCGTCGGATCGAGCGCCTTCACCGCCGCGATCGCGTGGCGGAAGCCGTCGCCGTGGCCCGTCTCGTTGCCCATCGACCAGAGCGTCACGCTCGGGTTGTTGCGGTAGAACATCACCTGGCGCTCGTTGCGCTCGACGATCGTGTGGTCCCATTCCTTGAACTGCCCAAGGCCCCTGTTCCCGTAGCCGGGCTCATGTCCTTCGACGTTCGCCTCCGCGACGAGGTAGATGCCGTACTTGTCGCACAGGTCGTACCACAGGCGGTGGTCGGGATAGTGGCAAGTGCGGACGGTGTTGATGTTATACTTCTTGTAGAGCGCGATGTCCTTCAGCATGCTGTCGAGCGACACCGTGCGGCCGTTGTCGGGGTCGGACTCGTGGCGGTTGACGCCCTTGAGCTTGATCGGCATACCGTTCACGAAGAAGGTGTTGCCGACGATCTTCTGCTCCTTGAAGCCGACCTTCTTCGTGCGGATGTCGCCGCCCTTCTTCACGACGAGCGTGTAGAGGCAGGGGGCCTCCGCGCTCCAGAGTTTCACATCCGCAAGGGCCAGCGTCTCGCCCGCCGCGCCCTCGGCAATCTTTGCCGTCCCGTCGTAGAGCGCCACGGTCGCGCCCTCGATCCCCTCCACGCACAGCGTCGCGTTCTGGTGGCCAGCGCCCGTCTCCCCAGCCAACGCCGTCTTCACGTTGAAGTCCCAGATGCCGTCCTTTGGCATCGACCAGAGCGTCACGTCGCGGAAGATGCCCGTAAAGCGGAACATGTCCTGGTCTTCCAGAAACGATCCGTCGCACCACCTGAACACCTGCACCGCCAATGTGTTGGGGGCCGATTCCGTCAAAAAGTCCGTCACGTCAAACTCGCTCGGCAGCTTGGAATCCTCCGCATAGCCGACCATCTGGCCGTTCACCCAGACGTAGTAGGCCGAATACACGCCGTCGAAGCGCAGGATGACGCGCCGCCCCGCCCACGCCTCGGGCACGGTGAAGGTCGTGCGGTAGCTCGCGACGGGGTTGTAGTCGGCGCGGCCCGTGAAGCGGTCGCGGATCGCCGCGAAGTCCGCACCCGCCGGATTCGACGTGTCCTTGTGCGGATAATTGACGTTCGTGTAGTTCGGGCTCCCGAAGCCGCGCATCTCCAGGCAGCTCGGCACGTCCACTTCGCTCCAGTCCGCGTCGTCGAAATCCGTCGCCCAGAAGCCGTCGGGCCGCCGCGCGGGGTCGCCGACCCACTTGATCTTCCAGTTGCCGTTCAGCGACTTCTTGTAGGGCGTCTCCGGCTCGATCGCGTCCGTGAACGCCGCCGCTTCGTCCGCGAGCGGCATCGCATACGTGCGCGCCGGCAGCCGGTTGCGCGAGTTGACCTGCGGATTCTCCCAGTCGTTCAGTTCCGCGCCGCGCGCCAGCACCGTCGCCGACAAAACCGCGAGCGCAATCGTTTCCGTCTTGTTCATTTCCCCTCCGTTCGTTGGTCGTTTTCGTTCACTGTCCAAGGACATCCCCCAAATGCAGGCCGTGCGAGGCCTTGAGGAGCACCGCGTCGCCGGGTGCAAAGCGGTCCGCAAGCACCGCCGCCAGTTCCGCAACCGTCCGGAACGATGCGTCGGCGCGGCACGTGGACGCCGTCTCGCCGACGGCGATCACCTCGGCGAACCCCAGCCCGGCGGCGTGGTCGAACACCTTCGCGTGAAGTTCCGCCGCCCGTTCGCCCAGCTCGAACATGTCGCCCAGAATCGCGATCTTCCGCCCCTTGCACGGCATCGACGCAAACGCGTCCAGCGCGGCGACCATCGCGTCGGGATTGGCGTTGTACGTGTCGTCGATGAAGAGGACGCCGTTCTTCTCGACGCGCCGCCACCGCGCATCGGGCAGCGCGAAGTGCGCGAGCGCGGCGATGGCCGCGTCTTCCGTCAGCCCAAAGCGCGCCGCCGCCGCAAACGCGAGCGCGGCGTTCGCCTGGTTGTGCGCGCCCGGCAGCACCGCCGCCACCGCCTCCGCCAAGCGCGGCGGAAGCGCCGCGTCCGCGCCGGGGCCGATGCCGAACTTCTTGGCCGCCGTCAGGATGACGCCCTTTTCGCGCGCAATCGCCTCGCGCGAGCCGAAGTTGCCGATGTGCGCCGTGCCGATGTTGGTGATGAGCCCCACGTCCGGCTCGGCGACGGAGCAGAGGTGCGCGATCTCGCCGGGATGGTTCGTGCCCATCTCGACGATGAGGAAGTCCGCGTCGGCGGGGCAGTTGAGGATCGTGACCGGCAGCCCGATGTGGTTGTTGAAGTTGCCCTCGGTCGCGGCGGTCTTGCCGAGTGCCGAGAAGAACGTCCGCAGGAACTCCTTGGTCGTCGTCTTGCCCGCCGAGCCGGTGACGCCGATGACCGTGGCCTTCAGCGTGCGGCGCCAGTCGCGGGCGGCGCGGTCGAGCTCCGCGTAGCCGTCGATGACGCCCGCCGCGCCCGCCGCGAGCGCCTGCGGGATGTAGTCGTGGCCGTCCGACTTCTCGCCCTTCAAGGCGATGAACAGCATGCCCGGCTTGACGGCCCGGCTGTCGAAGGTGACGCGCGGCATCTCAGCTCACGCCACGCTGGCTGTTGCGGTAGAAGGCGACGAGCTCCTTCACCTCGTCGAACGGCTCGACGTCGTTTTCGACCCGGTCCAGCGCCTGGGTGCGGTTGAGCCCGTCGCGGTAGAGGAAGCGGTGCGCGTCCTTGAGCGCGTGGATGACGTCGCGCGAGAAGCCGCGCCGCGTCAGCCCCACAACGTTCGGCCCGATCACCTTGAGCGAGCCCTCCACCATGTCGCCGAGCATGTAGGGCGGGAAGTCCTGGCGGATCTTCGCCGCGCCGCCGACCATCGCGTGGCGGCCGATGTGGCAGAACTGGTGCGAGCCGGTCATGCCGCCGATGATGGCGTAGTCGTCCACGTGCACGTCGCCCGCGAGCTGCACCGAGTTCGAGCAGATGACGTGGTTGCCGAGGATGACGCCGTGCGCCGCGTGGCAGTAGCACATGAAGAGGCAGTCGGAGCCGATGACCGTCTTCTCGCCGTCGGCGGTGCCGAGGTGCACGGTCGCAAACTCGCGGATGACGGTCCGGTCGCCGATCTCGATGTAGCTCGTCGAACCGTCCTTGTACTTCAGGTCCTGCGTCTTCATGCCGATGAGCGCATAGGGGAAGATCTGGCACTGCGCGCCGATCGTCGTGTGGCCGTCGACGATCGCGCCCTGGCGCACGAAGGTGCCGTCGCCGATCGTCACGTGGGGGCCGATGTGCGCATAGGGGCCGATTTCGACATCCGCGCCCAGTTGCGCGCCGTCTTCGACGATTGCGGTCGGATGGATGGTTGCCATGTGTGTTCTCCTTGGAGGTGTCAGAGGTTCTTTTTCGTGAAA
>JAFPYE010000025.1 GCA_017412325.1 Kiritimatiellia bacterium
AACGGCTCGATGCGGCCGTTGCGCAGGTAGAACTGGCCCTCGGTGATGTAGCCGGTGTTGTCGGGGACGGGATGCGTCACGTCGTCGCCGGGCATCGTCGTCACGGCGAGGATCGTGATCGAGCCCGCGCCGTCGAAGTCGACCGCCTTTTCATAGCGCGCCGCCAGCTGCGAGTAGAGGTCGCCGGGATAGCCGCGGTTCGACGGAATCTGCTCCATCGTGATGGCGATTTCCTTCATCGCGTCGGCGAAGCTCGTCATGTCGGTAAGGAGCACGAGCACGTCCTTGCCCTCCAGCGCGAACTTCTCCGCGACCGCGAGCGACACGTCGGGGACGAGCATGCACTCCACCGTCGGGTCCGCCGCTGTGTGGACGAACATGACCGTCTTGGCGAGCGCGCCCGACTTGTCGAGCGTCGAGCGGAACTTCAGGTATTCGTCGTACTTGAGGCCCATGCCGCCGATGATGATGACGTCCGAGTCGGCCTGCAGCGCGATGCGCGCCAAAAGCTCGTTGTAGGGCTCGCCCGCCCGCGCGAAGATCGGCAGCTTCTGGCTCACGACGAGTGAGTTGAAGAGGTCGATCATCGGGATGTTCGTCTTCACCATCCGGTGCGGCATGATGCGCCTGGCGGGGTTCACCGACGGCTGGCCGATGGGCGAGGGGTTCTCGGTGATCGCCGGGCCCCCGTCGCGCGGCACGCCCGCGCCCGTGAACGCGCGCCCGAGCAGATCCTTCGAGAAGGGGATCTTCATCGTCTCGCCCAGGAAGCGGACCTTGGCCGCCGTGTCGACGCCGCGCGCGCCCGCGAAGATCTGGAGCGTCACGTTCGGGCCGTCGAGCTTGATGACCTGCGCGAGCGACGTGCCCGCGCGGCTTTCGACCTCCGCGACCTCGCCGTACTTGACGCCTTCGGCGCGCAGGGTGGCGATGGAGCCCGACAGGGCGTCGATCTTGTGGTAGACTTTGTTGTTAAACATGGGCGGCCTCCTCGATCTTCTTCACGAGCGTTGTCTGGATGGCGTTGAATTCGTCCGAGCGGAACTTCTTGTCGTTCCAGTCGATGAACGTCTGCTGCAAGTCCATGAAGAACTTGCGCATCGCTGGCTTGTCCGCAATCGCGTAGTCGGTCAGGAGCGCCTTTTCGACGACCTCGAACATCACCTTCTGGCGTTCGACGGGCGTCGTCGCGTCCGATTCCGAAAACGCGTTCTGCTGGAGATAGACGGCGTCGAGGAACTCGGCCTTCAGGTAGGTCGTGAAGTCCGCAAGACTCGTGCCTTCCTCGCCGACGACCTTCATCATCTGGCCGACTTCGTTGCCCTTGCGCAGGATCGCGCGCGCCTTTTCGACCTTCGCCTGCTCGATGACGCTGTTGTAGTGGCTCCAGGAGTCGAGCGGGTCGATGGCGGGATAGCGGCGCGCGTCCGAACGGGCGCGGCTGAGGCCGTGGAAGCCGCCGACCACCTTCAGAGTCGCCTGCGTCACCGGCTCGTCGAAGTTGCCGCCCGCCGGGCTCACCGTGCCGCCGATCGTCACCGAGCCCGTGCTGCCGTCTTTCAGGCGCACGCGGCCCGCGCGCTCGTAGAACGCCGCGATGCGGCTTTCGAGGTAGGCGGGGAACGCCTCTTCGCCGGGGATTTCCTCCAGTCGGCCCGAGAGTTCGCGCATCGCCTGCGCCCAGCGCGAGGTCGAGTCCGCGAGCACCAGCACGTTCAGCCCCTGCTGGCGGAAGTATTCGGCCAGCGTCACCGCCGTGTAGACCGACGCCTCGCGGCTCGCGACCGGCATCGACGACGTGTTGCAGATGATGATCGTGCGCTTCATGAGCGACTGGCCCGTCTTCGGGTCGGTGATCTCGGGGAACTCCTTCAGCGTTTCCACGACCTCGCCCGCGCGCTCGCCGCACGCGGCGGAAATGACGATGTCCACCTTCGAATAGCGCGCCGTCGTCTGCGACAGGACGGTCTTGCCCGCGCCGAAGGGGCCGGGGATGCAGTAGGTGCCGCCCACCGCCACGGGGAAGAAGGTGTCGATCGTGCGCACCGTCGTCTCCAGCGTCTCGGTCGGCTCCAGGCGCTCCGTGAAGCACTTGATCGGCACTTTCACCGGCCAGCGCTGCATCATCTGCATCTTCACTTCGTTGCCGTTCGCGTCCGCCAGCGTCGCGATGTCGTCCGTCACCGTGTAGTCGCCCGCCGGCGCGAGGGACTTGATTGTGTAGACGCCCTTGAGCGCGAAGGGGACCATGATCTTGTGGCCCGGCATCGTCTGGTTGTCGAAGATGCCCTCGGTCACCCAGCCGACCGCCTCGCCCGCGCTCACGCGGTCGCCGACCTTCGCCGTCGGGTGGAAGTCCCACTTCTTGTCGCGCGGGAGCCCCGGCAGGTACATGCCGCGCTGGAGAAAGTAGCCGGCGTCCGTGGAGATCTTCGCCGCTTCCTTGGCAAGCTCCGCCAGCGGGTTCTGGAGGCCGTCGTAGACCTGCGCGAGCATGCCGGGCCCGAGTTCCGCCGCGAGCAGTTCGCCGGTGAACTCCACCGTGTCGTCCACCATGAGGTCGGTCGTGGCCTCGAACACCTGCATGTCGCAGCGGCGGCCGCGCACGCGCACGATCTCCGCCATTAGCCGCTTGCCGCCCAGCACGGCGTAGCCGACTTCGTTCTGGGCGACCGCCCCGTCAAACGCGACGGTGATCATGTTGCCGTTCACCGTCACAATCTTTCCCGTTGTCGTCATATCTTCGTCTCCGCTGTCAGTCTGTCGAAAGCGGCGTTGCCGGCTTCCGCTGAAATCCTGGTTCGCTTCAAGGCGATCTTGAGCCGCACGGCGTAGGTCGCGAGCGCGCCGTCGCCGAGCGGGCTTTCGGGCGGCGTCAGTTCGCCCGCCGCGTCCCACCACACCTTGTCAATGAGGGCGTCGCGCCGGGCCACGTCCTTTTCCTGGAACGCCGCGAGGACGCGGTTCTTCCAGTAGACGGAACAGCCGCGCGCGTCGCGCTTCCACTTGTCGCCGCCGCGCGCTTCCGCGACGGCGTTTCGGAGCTGCGTTTCCAAGTCCTGCCACTTCGTCGCGAGAAGGCGGTCGGCGGCGGCGCCCGCGAGCGCCGCAAACGCCTCCCATGCCATCGGCGCGGGCGCATCGAAGGCGAGCGCCGGCAGACTGGAAACGATGTAGTCGGTCGTCATTGCGTCGCGCTTTACTTGACGAGCTTGGCGAGGTCGGGCCGCAGGCGCTTGGCGAGTTCCGCCGCGATGACGTCGCCCGTGAAGGCGTGTTCGACGCGGCCGCCGTCCAGCTTGACCGAGAATCCCGTGCCGAGCGCTTCGTCGAGCGTCACCTGGAGGGCGCGCTGCGCGGCGAGCTGCGCCTTGAGCGCGGCGACGAGC
>JAFPYE010000179.1 GCA_017412325.1 Kiritimatiellia bacterium
CCCATCGTCATCGGGCAGGGATGCGAGTTCGACTATTCGGGCGTCCAGGCGGTGAAAACGCTCAAGGGGCTCGGCTACGAAGTCGTGCTCGTCAACTCGAACCCCGCGACCGTGATGACGGATCCGGATCGCGCCGACCGCACCTACATCGAGCCGCTCACCGCCGACTACCTCCACGAGATCATTCGCCGCGAGCGTCCCGACGCGCTCTTGCCGACGCTGGGCGGGCAGACCGCGCTCAACCTCGCGATGGAGCTGGCGCGCAGCGGCGTCTTGAAGCGCTACCGCGTGGAACTGATCGGCGCCCAGGCGGCGGCCATCGAGCGCGCCGAAGACCGCAACCTCTTCAAGGACGCGATGCGCGAGCTGGGACTCGACCTGCCGCGTTCGGGGAGCGCCCATTCGCTCGCCGAGGCGGAGGCGATCGCCCGGACGATCGGCGCGTGGCCGCTCATCGTCCGGCCCGGCTTCACGCTCGGCGGCACGGGCGGCGGCATTGCGCACGACGCGGAGGAGTTCGCGCGCATCGTCGCGGGCGGGCTGGAGGCCTCGCTCAACCACGAGGTGCTGGTGGAGGAATCGCTCATCGGCTGGAAGGAATACGAGATGGAGGTGATGCGCGACAAGGCGGGCAACGCCGTCATCGTCTGCTCCATCGAAAACATGGACCCGATGGGCGTCCACACGGGCGACTCGATCACCGTCGCGCCCATCCTCACGCTCACGGACCGCGAATACCAAGCAATGCGCGACGACTCCATCAAAGTGCTGGAGAAGATCGGCATCGAGACGGGCGGCTCGAACGTGCAGTGGGCGGTCAATCCGAAAGACGGGCGGCGCATCATCATCGAGATGAATCCGCGCGTCTCGCGCTCGTCTGCGCTCGCGTCGAAAGCGACGGGCTTCCCGATTGCGAAGATCGCCGCCCTTCTCGCCGTCGGCTTCACGCTCGACGAAATCACGAACGACATCACCGGCAAGACGCTCGCGTCGTTCGAGCCCGCGCTCGACTATGTGGTCGTGAAGATTCCGCGCTTCGCGTTCGAGAAGTTCCCCGGCGCAGACGCGACGCTCGGCACGCAGATGAAGTCCGTCGGCGAAGTGATGGCCATCGGCCGCACCTTCAAGCAGGCGTATTTGAAGGCCGTGCGCTCGCTGGAGGCACCGCTCAAGTACCACGACGCGACGAGCTACGATCCGTGGTTCAAGCGCGAGCTGGACGAAATCGAGGCGTTCAGAGAATATCTTGGCGGTCATTTCTTAGCCGCAAAGAACGCAGAGAACGCAAAGAAAAATTCCGAATTCAGCCAGCCAGAACCACTTTGCGACCTTTGCGATCTTTGCGGTAAAAACACAAATATGCTAAGGCCCGACGTTCTTCGCCAGGCGAAGGTGTTCGGGTTCAGCGACAAGGAGATTGGCGCGGCGATTGGCGAAGATGAGAATACTGTGCGGAACAATCGCCTTGCGCTCGGCATCCGCCCCCGGTTCGGCGAGGTCGATACGTGCGCCGGCGAGTTCGAAGCCGCAACGCCCTACTACTACAGCTATTACGGGTACGAGACAACCGAGACTGCAGTGAGTGGCGATTCGTCCCGGATGTCCCGGTTGTCCCGGATGTCCCGTTCCTCCCCATCGCCGTCCCGTTCCCCCCAATCGCCGTCCCGTTCCCCCCAATCGCCGTCGCGCCCCAAAATCATGGTCCTGGGTGGCGGGCCGAATCGCATTGGGCAGGGCATCGAATTCGACTGGTGCTGCTGCCATGCGGCGTTCGCGTTGCGGAAGCGCGGCTACGAGGTGGTGATGGTCAACTCCAACCCGGAGACCGTCTCGACCGACTACGACACGTCAGACAAACTCTACTTCGAGCCGCTCACGTTCGAGGACGTGATGGAAATCTACGACCGCGAGCAGTGCGACGGCATCATCGTGCAGTATGGCGGACAGACGCCGCTCAATCTCGCCGCGCGGCTGGAGGCGGCAGGCGCGCGCATCGTCGGCACGTCGCCCAAGGACATCGCCCTCGCCGAAGACCGCGACTTCTTCCGTTCGCTCGTGGCGGAAGTCGGGATGAAACAGCCCGCGAGCGGCATCGCCCATTCGATTGAAGATGCGCGGCGAATTGCGCAGGAGATTGGCTATCCCGTTTTGGTGCGCCCCTCGTTCGTCCTCGGCGGACGCGGCATGGCGATCGTGTACAAGGAGGCGGAACTCGATTCGTACGTGGCCGAGGCGGTGGCGGCGTCGGAGGGCAAGCCCATCCTCATCGACAAGTTCCTCGAACACGCCATCGAGCTCGATGTCGATGCGGTCAGCGACGGCGAGACGACGCGCATCGGCGCGATACTGGAGCACATCGAAGCGGCGGGCTGCCACTCGGGCGACGCCGCCGCCATCACGCCGCCGGTCAGTCTTTCGGACAAGACGCTGGCCGAGGTGAAGCGCTCTGCGGAAATCTTCGCGCAGCGTCTCCACGTCGTCGGTCTCATGAACCTTCAGCTCGCGGTGAAGAACGACGAAATCTGGATGATCGAAGTCAACCCGCGCGCCTCGCGAACCGTGCCGTTCGTCTCCAAGGCGACCGGCCTTCCGCTCGCCGACCTCGGCGCGCGCGCAATGGTCGGGGAAAAGCTGGAGAAGATCATGGGGCGTGAGACAAGCGACGCGAGACGCGGCGACGCGTCCCATGTCTCATCCACGCCAAACTACTACTGCGTCAAGGAAGCGGTCTTTCCCTATGTCAAGTTCCCGGGCGCGAAAATCGCGCTGTCGCCGGAAATGAAATCGACCGGCGAAGTGATGGCCATCGACTACGACCGCTTCGCCGCCTACCACAAGAGCCAGATTGCCTGCGGCAGTCCCCTGCCGAAAAGCGGCAACGTCTTTCTTTCGGTGCGCGACGAGGACAAGCCGCAGGCCGCCGAACTCGCGGCCCGTCTCGCGTCGCTCGGCTTCGGCCTCTACGCCACGCTCGGCACTTCGACGTATCTCTGGAGCCGCGGCACCGAATCGAAGGCGGCGTTCCGCATCTCGCGCGGACGGCCCAACGTCCTCGATCTCCTGCGCAAGGGCGAGATCAACTGGGTCGTCAACACGTCGGCGTCGGAGGGCGAGGCGCAGGGCGATTCCCGGCTCATGCGCTCCGCCGCCGTCGCCGCCGGCATTCCCGTCACGACGACGCTCGCCGGCTTCGCCGCCGCCGTCGCGGGGCTCGCGCTGCCGCACGACGAATGCGTCGTCTACAGCTTGCAGGAATATCACAAAACGGACGCATAGGAACTGATCGCCATGAAAAAGAGAACCAAATACGTGTTCATCACCGGCGGGGTTGTTTCCAGCCTCGGCAAAGGCATTACGAGCGCCTCGCTGGCGCTGCTCCTCAAGTCGCGCGGCTACAAGGTCTTCATGCAGAAGCTCGACCCGTACCTGAACGTCGACCCCGGCACGATGTCGCCGTACCAGCATGGCGAGGTGTTCGTGACGGACGACGGCGCGGAGACCGACCTCGACCTCGGGCACTACGAGCGGTTCGCGGGCGTGACGTGCTCCCAGGCGTCGAACTACACGTCGGGGCGCATCTATTCCGCCGTGCTGGCGCGCGAACGGGCGGGCGGCTACCTCGGCGGGACGATGCAGGTCGTGCCGCACATCACTGACGAAATCAAGGCGGCGATCAGGAGTGCCGGCGAAGCGCATGGCGACGAGCCCGCGCCGGACATCGTCCTCTGCGA
>JAFPYE010000180.1 GCA_017412325.1 Kiritimatiellia bacterium
CCGTCCTCGCTCTGGTAGGCGATGCCCTTGTCGACGAGCTTCTGGACGAGCGCGATCATCTCGGGGATGTGGTCGGTCGCGGCGGGATAGACCTCCGCCGGCTCGATGTTGAGCGTCTTCAGATCCGCGAAGAACGCGTCCTTGTACGTCTTCGTGTAGTCGGTGAGCGCCACGCCCGCCGCGTTCGCGCCCTTGATCGTCTTGTCGTCGACGTCGGTCAGGTTCATCACCTGCTTGACCTTCAGGCCGTTGAACTTGATCACGCGACGCAGGACGTCCTCGAACGTGTAGGCGCGGAAGTTGCCGATGTGCGCAAAGTTGTAGACCGTCGGCCCGCAGGTGTAGAGGCGGACCGTGTTGTCGGCGAGCGGCGTCAGCTCCTCGTTGCGCCGCGTGAGCGAGTTGAATACGTGCATTTTACAGGATTCCCGTCTTTTCCAGCGTGTGCTTCATCTGCGCAAGGTTCGCGTCCGTCGTTTCGCACAGGGGCAGACGGAACGCGCGTTCGATCTTGCCCATGAGCGCCATCGCCTCCTTGACCATCACCGGGTTGGTGTCGATGAAAAGGTCGCGGAAGAGCTCGTAGTACTTCGCGTGGGCCGCGCGCGCCGTCGCGAAATCGCCCGCGAGCGCGGCGCGCACCAGGTCGCCCATTTCGCGCGGGATGACGTTCGACGCGACGCTGATGACGCCCGACGCGCCCACCGCGATCATCGGCACCGTCAGCGAATCGTCGCCGGAGAGCACCGTGAAGCCCGGCACGAGATTCTGGATGGCGCTGACGCGGTCGACCGAGCCCGCCGCCTCCTTGATGGCGACGATGTTCGGATGCTGCGCGAGCCGCGCGACGACCGACAGCGGGATTTCCTTGCCCGCGCGCCCCGGCACGTTGTAGAGGATGACGGGAAGGCCCAGGTCGGCGACCGTCATGAAGTGGCGGTAGAGCCCTTCCGCGTTCGGCTTGTTGTAGTAGGGCGTCACCTGCAAACAGGCGTCCGCGCCGCCCATCGCGATCGCCGCCTGCGTGAGCGAGATCGCCTCGGCGGTCGAGTTCGCGCCCGTGCCCGCGACGATCTTGACCTTGCCCGCCGCGAACTCGATGGTCTTCTCGATCACCTTGTGGTGTTCTTCGTGCGTGAGCGTCGGCGACTCGCCGCTCGTCCCCACCGCGCAGATGCCCTCGACGCCGCCCGCGACCTGTTCCGCGACGATCGCCTGGAGCCGGCCGTAGTCGACCGAGCCGTCCTTCGCGAACGGGGTGACCATCGCCGTAATCGTTCCAAAGAGTTTCATGGCGCGTAGTATATCAAATCCCCATCCCGCGCGTCAGTCGGATTTTTATCCCCCAGGCGAAACCGTGAACGGCGCACGATTCCTAGGCGGCCTTCTTCCTGCGGGATCCCGCCAACAGGGCGCAGACGACCGACAGGGCCGCCATGCCGATCCAGAACACCGCCAGGTAGTCCAGCGTGTAGCCGTTGGCGAACGTGTGGCCCATCAGGGTGGCGGAGCCGTCCTCCGCGCGCTGGATCAGGTAGCCGGAAAGGATCGACTGCAAGCCCGCGCCGATGTAGTTGCCCATGCCGGCGATGCCCAGGGCCGCGCCCGCCGCGCACTTCGGCACGTAGTCGACCGCCATCAGGCCGCCGAGGAACGTGAGCAGGATGCCCACCGCGAAGCCAAACATCACCATCGCCGTCACGTCCAGCCACGGGTGGCGGCCCGGCACCAGCATGAAGAGCGAAAGCGCCGCCACGTTCAGCACCCCCGCCGCGACCGCCAGCTCCTTGCGGCTCGACTTGAAGAACCGGTCCGAGATGACGCCCGACAGGGCCGACG
>JAFPYE010000026.1 GCA_017412325.1 Kiritimatiellia bacterium
ACGAGGGCGTGGGCTACTACCGCGCGGGCGACGTGACGAACGCGCTCCGGGTGCTGCGGCCCTTGCTCCTCTCCAAGACCCATGGCGCGCGCGCGGCGGAAGTCGTCGCCAAACTGAACTACGACCGCGCGCACGAGCCGGGCAATCCCGATCCGCTCCCCGCGCTGGAGGAGGCCGCCGCCGCCGCGCAGCTCGCGCTCCGCGCCGCCCCGGCGGACGCGAAGGCGAACCGCAACTTCACGCGGGCGACCGACGGCCTCGCCGAACTGCGCGAGACGAAGCGGATCAACGGCGTCCTCCAGGCGGCGCAGGGCAAGGACCCGGGCGCGCTCCTGCAGGGCGCGGTGCACGAC
Source organism: Kiritimatiellia bacterium (assembly GCA_017412325.1). Classification (GTDB taxonomy): domain Bacteria; phylum Verrucomicrobiota; class Kiritimatiellia; order RFP12; family UBA1067; genus UBA1067. The sequence continues at coordinate 354 of JAFPYE010000026.1, forward strand.
GTCCGGGCGATCCTCGACGAAGCGGGCGGGTATCTGACCAACGCCGCGCCGACGGCGGTCGCGAAGGGCGATCAGCTCGCCGCGCGGACGGCGAAGCTGGCCGACGCGTGGCTCCCCGTCAAGGCGGCCATCTGCCAGGCGGTGACGAACGAGGAAGAGGCCGCGACGATCACGCTCCAGGTCGATCAGGCGCGGGAGAAGACCGTCCGCGCGGCGAAGGAGCTGGGCGACTTGGACGCGGAGGGCTATTCCACGGTGGCCGACGTCGAGCACGATTTCACCCGCTTCCTGAAAATGACGATCCTGCCGCCCGGCGCGATGGACGAGGGCTTCGCGTCGCAGACCAACGCCTACGAAGGGCTCGTGCAGGCCAGCGGGCGCGACTGGCAGGTGGATGCGCTCGATTTCACGCGCGCGTTCCGCGCGAAGTTCCCGGCGTGGGCGCGCGCCTACGAGCAGACGGCGCAGGCGGACACCAACAAGCCGCCGTTCACCGCCGAGGCGCAGGCGAAGATTTCCGATTTGTCGACGCAGCTGGAGAAGGTGCAGCTGGCCTGTGTCGAGAGCCGCGACCACGCGCAGCAGGCGGAGGCGATGGAGCTTATCAACCAGATCCGCGACCTGCTGCCGAAGGACGGCAAGGGCGGACAGGGCGGCGGTCAGGGGCAGCCGAATCCGCCGAACCCGCAGCCAAACGATCAACCGCCGAACGAACCGCAGCAGTCGCCCGACGACAGCCAACAGCAAGAAGGGCAGGAGTCGCAAAACGACGAGCAATCTGACGGCGACGACAGCCAGCAGCCGGAAGAGGCGCAGGCCGACGCAGATGAATCTCAGGAACCTTCGCCGGAAGACAAGGAAGTGGAGGCCTTGCTCAAGAAGGCGCAGGAGCGCAGTGACGAACACGAAGCGGAGAAGAAGGCGCGGATGCGCAAGGCGCCGCTTCCACCCAACGAAAGGGACTGGTAATGAAAGTAGTCGTGGCATGCGGCGGCACGGGCGGGCACGCCTTCCCGGGGCTGGCGGTGGCGGAGGAACTGCGGCGGCGCGGGCACGCGGTGACGGTCTGGGATTCGGGGCGCGACGTGGAATCGAGCGTGATGCGCAGCTGGAACGGCGACATCTTCTCGACGGGCGCGAAGCAGCTGGCGCTCAAGAACGCCTTCGGCATCCTCCATTCGCTGCTGCGGTGCCGCAAGGAGATGAAGAAGGCGAAGCCCGACGTGCTCCTGGCAATGGGCAGCTATTCGTCGCTCCCGCCTGTCCTGGCGGCGAAGGCGTACGGCGTCCCCGTCGTCCTGCACGAGGCGAACACGGTGCCCGGCAAGGCGGTCGAGTTCCTCGCGCGCTACGCGAAGACGGTGGCGATCAGCTTCGACATGACGGCGGAGTACCTGCCGGGCGTGAAGACGGTGCGGACGGGGCTGCCCGTGCGCGAGGGGATTGCGAAGGGCCGGCGGTTCGACTTCATTCCCGCCGATGCGTTCGTCGTGTTCGTGACGGGCGGCTCGCAGGGCGCGCACGCGGTGAACGAGCTGATGAGCGCGGCGCTCGCGCTCGTGAAGGAGGAACTGGAGAAGCGCGGCGCGGCGGCGAAGCGCCCCCTGTACGTCATCCACCAGACGGGCGTGCGCGACGAGGGCGTGGTGATGGCGGCCTATGCGAAGGCGGGCTGCCCGGCGCGCGTCCATGCGTTCGAGCGCGAGATGGCGAATGCGTTTGCGTCGGCGGACCTCGTGGTGGCGCGCGCGGGCGCGTCGACCTGCTTCGAGCTCGCGGCCACGGCCAAGCCGTCGCTCCTGATTCCGCTGCCGAGCGCGATGCGCGACCACCAGCATTTCAACGCGCTGGCGTTTGCGCGCTCGAACGCGGCGGACGAGGGCATCCAGGCAAAGCTGACGCCGCTGCAGCTGTCGCGCTACATCCTGTCCAAGTACGACCATCCCGAACAGCTCGCGCGCATGTCCGAGAAGATCGCGCTTCTGGCCACGCCCGACGCGGCCGCGCAGGTCGCGGACGTCGTCGAGCAGGCGGCCGGCAACAATCAACCAACTGAACCGAAGGAGTGAACGAACATGAAGAAGTTTCTGAGCGCCAATGAAGCGGTCGCCCACGCGGCGGCCCAGGCGGGCTGCGTCGTCGCGTCCGCCTACCCCGGCACGCCCTCGACGGAAATCCTCGAGAACGTCGCGAAGTTCAAGGACACGGTGAACTGCGAATGGGCGGTCAACGAAAAGGTCGCGATGGAGACGGCGATCGGCGCGTCCATCGCGGGCGCGCGCGCGCTGACGGCGATGAAGCACGTCGGGCTCAACGTGGCGATGGACCCCCTGATGACGTTCACCTACGTGGGCGCGACGGGCGGCCTGGTGGTCGTCTCCGCCGACGACCCCGGCATGCACTCGTCGCAGAACGAGCAGGACAACCGCAACCTCGCGAAGTTCGCGCGCGCGCCGCTCCTTGAGCCGGCCGACTCGCAGGAGGCCTACGACATGACGCGCGCGGCGTTCGAGATTTCGGAACAGTTCGAGGCGCCCGTCATCATCCGCCTGACGACGCGCACGAGCCATTCCAGCTCGCTCGTGGACCTGGGCGACTTCAACCCCCGGCCGCACGCACTCATCCCCTACAAGAAGAACATCGCCAAGACCATTCCCGTGCCGATGTTCGCGCGCGGCCACCGCCTGAACGCGCAGAAGCGCACGGCGGCGATGGCCGACGCGGCGGCGGCCTCGCCGTTCAACCGCATCGAGCCGGGCAAGAAGGAGCTCGGCTTCATCACGAGCGCGGTCGCCTACCAGTACGTGAAGGAAATCTTCCCCGAATATGCGATTCTCAAGCTCGGCTGGACGAATCCGCTGCCGAAGACGCTCGTCGCGGAATTCGCGAAGTCGGTCGACAAGGTCGTGGTCGTCGAGGAGCTGGACCCGTTCCTCGAAGAGCAGGTGCGCGCGATGGGCATTCCGGTCGTCGAACACGCGACGGAACTCAACATGCTGGAGCTGAACGCCGACCGCGTGCAGAACCTCCGCCACGAACTGCTCGGCGACGTGCCCGAGGCGAAGACGGCGGAAACGGACAAGACGCTGCCCACGCGCCCGCCCGTCCTCTGCGCGGGGTGCGGCCACCGGAGCGTCTTCTACATCCTGAACAAGCTGGGCGCGACGGTGACGGGCGACATCGGCTGCTATACGCTCGGCGCGTTTCCGCCCCTCAACGCGATGGACACGACCATTTGCATGGGCGCGTCGATCAACAACGCGGCGGGCATGAAGAAGGCGGGGCTGAAGGGCCGCATCTGCGCCGTCCTCGGCGACTCGACCTTCTTCCACTCCGGCATGACGGGCATCCTTTCGTGCCTCTACAACGGCACGCCGGTGACGACCGTCGTCCTCGACAACCGCATCACCGCGATGACGGGCCACCAGGACAACCCCGGCACCGGCAAGACGCTGATGGGGACGGACGCGCCCGTCACCGAGATCGGCGAGATCGCCAAGGCGATGGGCTACAAGAAGGTGGTCAAGGTGTCCGCCGACGACCTCGCGGAGCTGGAGAAGGTGCTGAAGGACGCGATGGACGGCGACGAGGGCGCGCTCGTGATTGCCTACGCGCCGTGCCGGATCGCCGCGAAGCTGACGAAGGAAGGGCTGTGCGCCGTCGATCCCGACAAGTGCAAGGCGTGCGGCGCGTGCTTCAAGATGGGCTGCCCCGCGATGACGCGCGGCAAGGAAGTCCGCCCCGGCGCATTCCAGATGGTCATCGACCCGAACCAGTGCGCGGGCTGCCGTCAGTGCGGCCAGGTCTGCAAGTTCGGCGCGATTCAGCGCGTCCGGTAGCATGGAACGGCTGGTCGAGGCGATTGAAGCGGCGACGTGCGTGGCGGCCCTGACGGGCGCGGGCGTGAGCACGCTGTCGGGCATTCCCGACTTCCGGGGGCCGCAGGGACTCTACCGGAATCCCGACGCCGAGCGGATCTTCGACATCGACTGGTTCGACCGCGATCCGGCCATCTACTATCGCGGCTGCCGCAGTCTCGTCTACGGCCTGGGTGCGTTCGCGCCCGGGCCCGTGCACCGCGCGCTGAAGACGCTCGAGGACGCCGGGCGGCTGGACGGCATCATCACGCAGAACATCGACATGCTCCACCAGAAGGCGGGTTCGTCGCGCGTCTTCGAGGTCCACGGCTCGCCCCTCCGGCATCATTGCCGGCGGTGCGGCGCGGAGAAGTCGTTTGCGGAGATCGAGCGCCTGATTGCGGCCCATGGCGGCGCGGAGAAACTCGGCGAGCCGTATGTGCCGCGCTGCGACTGCGGCGGCGCGTTCAAGCCGGACATCACGTTTTTCGGCGAGGCGCTCCCGGAGGCCGCCTTTCGCGGCGCGCAGGAACTGGCGCTCCGCGCCGACGTGATGCTGGTGCTCGGCACGTCGCTGACGGTCTATCCGGCGGCGGGACTGCCGCAGCTGACGCTCCGGAACGGCGGCAAGGTGTTCATCGTCAATGCGCAGGCCACCACGCTGGACGCGCAGGCCGCCGGCTGCTACCGCGACCTCGCGGCCTTCGCCGCGCGGATCGAGCGCGCCTTCGCCCGCCGCTGAAGAAGCGAGGCGGTTGGCGGCGCGTGGACGCTTGACGGCGGGAACGGGATGATGATACAATTCCCGCCGTGAAGAAGATACTGTTGAAAAAGGGACGCGAGCGGAGCGTCGAGAAGCATCATCCGTGGATCCTGTCGGGCGCCGTGGCGGAAGGCGCGGCGGCGCGCGGCGAAACGGTCGCCGTCGTCGCGGCGGACGGCACGCCGCTCGGGTTTGGCAGCTTTTCGCCGCAGTCGCAGATCTGCGTGCGGATGCTTTCGTTCGATCCGGCGGTCGCGCCCGATGCGGCGTTCATCGAAAGCCGGGTCGCCGCCGCGATCGCGCGCCGCGCCGATTTCTTCGTGGGCGACTACACGAATGCGTTTCGCCTCGTCAATGCGGAGTCGGACGGCCTGCCGGGCGTGGTCGTCGACAGCTACGCGGGCCACCTCGTCTGCCAGTTTACGTCGGCGGGCGCGGACGCGTGGAAGCAGGCAATCGTCGCCGCGCTTCAGAAGTTTGCGCCCGCCTGCGCCAGCGTGTCCGAGCGGTGCGACAACAAGAGCCGCGCGCGCGAGGGACTGCCGACGGACGTGCCGTTCCGCCTGCTCGCGGGGACGGAGCCGCCGGAGCTGATCGAGATCTTCGAGGGCGAGGTCAAGTTCCTCGTCGACGTCCGCAAGGGCCACAAGACCGGCTTCTACCTCGACCAGCGCGAGGCGCGGCGGCTCGTCGGCTCGCTCGCGAACGGCGCGGACGTCCTCAACTGCTTTGCCTATACGGGCGGGTTCGGCCTCTTTGCGCGCGCGGCGGGCGCGGCCGCTGTCACGCAGGTGGACGTGTCGGCGGAGGCGCTCGCGCTCGCGAAGAAAAACGAGGCGCTGGGCCACTTCTGCGGGACGCAGATGGAGTACGTCGAAGCGGACGTCTTCCAGTATCTGCGCACGTGCCGCGACCGGGGGCGGACCTTCGACCTGATCGTCCTCGATCCGCCGAAGTTCGCGGAGTTCAAGTCGCAGGTAATGCGCGCCGCGCGCGGCTACAAGGATATCAACCTCCTCGCGATGAAGCTCCTGAAGCCGGGCGGCACGCTGGCGACGTTCTCGTGCTCGGGCGCGATGACGGGCGAGCTCTTCGACAAGATTCTCGCCGAAGCCGCCACGGACGCGCGGCGCGACTTCCAGCTGGTCGCGCGCACGCGGCAGGGGGCGGAC
>JAFPYE010000181.1 GCA_017412325.1 Kiritimatiellia bacterium
AAGACCACCGGCGGCGATTCGCGCAACCACATGTACGACTACGATCGCTTCCGCGGCACGGTTGGCGTGCGCTTGACCTACTAAAGTGCAGAAATTCCTGTCGAAATACGCCTTGGCGGCGCACCTAGCCCTGCTAGCGGTCGCGCCGCTCTTCCTATTCCCGTTTGTCGGCGACGACGCGATCGCGACCGTCCTCCTGTGGCTGGCGCCGTTGACGCTTGTCTGGGTCCTGATGGAGCCGTCGCGCCGCGCGGACGAAATGCTGCACGACGCGCGTCAACGCGTGGCGGCGGCGATTGCGGTGGATCCGCTTTTCTGGTTCCTGCTGGCGGTCGCCATCCTGGCCGGCCTCCGGTGGGCGAACGACGGCATCAAGATGGCCTATGACGCCGAAACGTTCCGCTGGTTCCTCAAGGAGCCGGCCATCGTCTTCCTGCCGGGCTGCCTGTCGGGTCGCGGCGCGTTGCCCTTCGCGGCCACCCTGTCGATTCTGGTCCTTGTGACCGGCTGCCGCCATGCCTTGGGCAAGTCCGCCCGCGTGGCGTTCCTGTTTGCCGCCACGTCGTTTGCCGGCTGCGCCGCGCTGGTGGCGGTGGCGGGCTGCGCCCTTGGGCACGCCGGCTGCCTGCGGGCGGCGGCCTGTGCGTGGACGGACGCCTCGTTTGCCGGAACCGCATTCGCCCTCCACTTCCTCGGCGGCCTCGTCGGTCTTGTCGGCGCCTACGAACGCAAGTGGGGCTCGGCCATCTTCTTCTATTCGCTCGGCGTCGGCGGTACGGCGGCGGGGCTCTACTTCTTCGCCCCCGTGCCGGTCATCGGCGTGTTTCTGGCGGCCGGCATTTTGCTGCTCGCCGCGTCGCTGGTCTCCGTCGGGTGGGGCAAGGGACGCACGCTCGCCTTCAAGTGCCTGGCCTCGCTGATGCTGGCGTCGCTGGTGCCCGTCCTGTGTGCGTTCGGCTTCGCCCCGGACGGGCTGAACGAGGAACGCCTGGCGCCGCTCCTGGGCGACGGGACGATTTTCCCCGGCGGCTTCGAGGCGATGCGCAACCTCCTTTCGTCGATTGCCGCCAAGGTCTTCTGGGAGCATCCGTGGATCGGCACGGGCCTGGGCTCCTTCCCGCTCGACATCAAGTTCGGCGCGACGGCGGCGGACTGGCCGCTCCTGACGCCGGGGCAGGCGTCCGCGCTCAACGGCTGGTGGCAGCTCGTGGCGGAGCGCGGCATCGTCGGCGCGCTCTTCTTCGCCGTGGCGCTGGGCTTTCTGGGATGGACCTTCGTCCGGCGGCTGGTCGCCTGCTTCGGCAAGTCGTTCTTCGTTCCCGTCTGCCTGCTCGGGCCGGTCGCGGCGGCGGCGGTGGCGGTGGAAACCTTTTTCGATGTTTCGTTCCTGCGCGCAGACGTCCTGATGGCGCTGGCGGCGTTTATCGCCCTGGCGGGCGCCGCGTTGCCGGCCGTCCGGCCGTCCCGGTCCGAAGCGAGCAATCCCAAGCAAGAAAGTGCAAACCATGGCTAACAGTCCTCTTTACTACGGATCCTCCAAGTCCTCGTCGCCGATGTACTACGGCGGCGGCGCCAAGCCCGCCTACGGCGGCAAGAGCCCGATGTACTACGGGTCGCGTCCCTACGGGCAGTACGGGCAGTACGGCAGCTACGGCACCTACGGCGGGAACGCCCCGCACGCTGGCGACGACGGCTCGATCGTCGGCACGATCACCCTCAGCCGCATCCTGCGCGTCGTTTCCCAGCGGTGGCTGTCGGTTTTCGTGTTCCTGCTCATCGGCATCATCGTCGCCTTTGCGGTCTACCGCATTTCGCCGACCATCTACGAGGCCAGGAGCGAGTTCACGATGGACATGCGCCGCTCGTCCAGCGGCGGACGCAGCATGAACGCCATCGACCAGGCGATGGTCGACTACGGCAGCGACTACGCCGAAATCTTCAACACGCGCCTGTCCGACTGGCGCTCGGACAAGATCGTCGCGATGATCACGCAGGAGTACCGCTCCAGCCATCCGGCGGCGACCGATTCCGACGACGAGATCATGTCGGCCCTCTCCGGCTCCAAGCTGGAGCTCCAGCGCCACTCGCGCATCATCACCATCACCGTCCGCTCGAAGTCGCCCAAGCTCGCGGCGGGCCTCGCCAACGCCTATGCGTCCGCGATCGAGGCGTTCACCGACGAGGAGAACAAGGCGCGCTGCGACAAGGCGGTCCAGCAGATCCACGGCAACGTCGAGAAGAAGCGCCGCGAGGTGGAGAAGATCGCCAAGCAGCTGCTGGAGTTCCGCACCGCGAACAAGGTGGACAACCTGCGCTCGTCGCGCGACACCGCCCAGCAGTCGCTCACCCAGATGACGACCGAGATCCTCCGCGTCGAGGCCGAGGAAACGCAGCTGGGCGAATGGGAGAAGATGCTCGCCGACCTGCAGAACGACCCCGAGAGCTTTGGCTCGATCCCGACCGACTCCGCGCGGGCGGCGGAAATCGCCAACGAATACAAGCACTTCCTCGACGCGAGCACCGACTACGCGAAGCTGCAGCTCACGTTCACCGACAACCACCCGGATGTCCTCGCCAAGGGTCAGGAGCTGGCGATGGCGAAGAAGCGCTTCCTCGACGCCGTCGCGCGCGCGCTCCAGTCGTGCCGCTCGACGCTGAAGGTGACGCGCAACCGCCTCGCCTCGCTCCGCGCGAAGTACGACGAACTGAAGAACGACCTCGCCTCCTACTCCCAGCGCGTCGTCTTCGCAGAATCGAGCCTCGGCATCCTCGAGGCGGATTTCGCCGTCGCCAACCACATGCTGGAAGACCTCATCATGGGCGAGAACAAGGCGCGTCTCGACGCCGAGGCGAACAACGAGATCGTCCGCGTCGGCCGTCCGGCGAACGTGCCGACCAAGCCGGTCCTCCCGAATCCGCTCGTCATCTTCGGCGCCGGCATCGTCCTGTCGCTCGCGCTCGGCTTCCTCTTCGTGCTCGTCGTCGACAACATCGAGGATACCGTCGTCAACCTCGCCGACATCGAGGGCCGCCTCGCGCTCAAGGTGCTCGCGGTCTTCCCGCACGTGCGCCGCAAGAACCGCGAGCAGGTCGCGAAGTTCGTGGTCGAGGACAAGTACTCGTCGTTCGCCGAGGCGGTCGCCGGCTTCCGCAACCTCCTCGACTCGCCGCGCTACGAGGCGATGGCGCAGTGCCTTCTCGTCATCTCCACCCAGCCGGGCGAAGGCAAGACCATCACCTCCACGTCGGTCGCGATCTCCTACGCGCAGACCGGCCGCAAGGTGCTGCACGTCGACTTCGACCTGCGCCGCCCGCGTCTCGCGCGCGTCTGGGACATTGAACTGACGGAGGCGAAGAGCTTCTCGCACGCGCTCCAGAACGCCGGCGGCCAGAAGCCCGACTTCGCGTCGCTCGTCACGCCCTCGTCCGTCCCGAACCTCGACGTCATCTGCTCGCTGCCGCCGGATGGCGTCACGCCGACGTCGATCTTCGGCTCCAGCATCGTCAGCGACTTCTTCGAGTGGGCGCGCGCCAACTACGACCGCATCATCGTCGACGCGCCGCCGTTCGGCGTCGTGGGCGACGTCGTCTCGCTCGCGGTGCAGGTCGATTCGGTCATCATCATGTGCTGCCCCGACCGCACCCACTTCAAGCCGATCCAGTACTGCGCCCGTTCGCTGACCGAGGCCGGCGCCAACATCCTCGGCGTCATCGTCAACGACGTCGAGGTGTCGAGCGCCGCCGCCTTCAGCCCGAACGCACGGCACGGCTACGGCTACGGCTATGGCTACGGCTACGGACGCTACGGCGGCTACTACCGCTCGTCGAAGAAGCGCCGCACGGGGGATGGCGACAATCCCGCGCCGGAGACGGCGTCGGCGACCGACGGTCCGCCGTCCGCCGCGCCCGCCGAGCCCGCCGCGCCGAAGCGCGTCGCGAATGAAGAATTCACCGACGAGGAGTAGATGAAGAAGGTCTTTATCGACGGTTCGGCCGGCACGACGGGTCTGCGTATCCGCGAGCGGCTTGCCGCCCGTCGCGACCTTGAACTGGTCGTCCTGCCCGAAGAGACGCGCAAGGACCCCGCCGCGCGCGCGGATGCGCTCAACGGCGCCGACGTCGCGTTCCTCTGCCTGCCGGACGCTGCCGCCGTCGAAGCGGTGGCGCTCGTGGCGAATCCCGCCACCGTCTTGATCGACACCTCGACGGCGCATCGCGTCAACCCCGCGTGGACGTACGGCTTTCCGGAACTGGACGGCCAGCGCGCTCGGATTGCCGCGTCGCGCCGCATTGCGAATCCCGGCTGCCATGCGTCCGGTTTCGTCGCCCTCGTCGCGCCGCTCGTCCAGCGCGGGATTCTCCCCGCCGACGCGGCGCTCACGGCCTTCTCGCTGACCGGCTATTCCGGCGGCGGCAAGAAGATGATTGCCCAATATGAGGACGAGCTGCGTGCGCCTTCGGAGGGTGCGGGGGATCCCCCCCGCCCGCTGTTCCTGGGCGGTCGGCAGTACGCCCTGGGCCAGGCGCACAAGCACCTGCCCGAGATGGTGAAAGTCTGCGGCCTGGCGCACGCGCCCGTCTTTTCGCCGATCGTCGTCCCGCACCTGAGCGGCATGGAAGTGACGGTGCCGCTCCATGCGGCGCAGCTGAAGGGCGACCTGGCCGCCATCCAGTCGTGCTACCGCGACTACTACGCCGCGAACGGCCTTGTCCGGTTCGTGGACGATCCCGCCGCGGGCGAAGGCGGCTTCCTGTCGTCCGCCGCGCTGTCGGGACGCGATGACTTGGAAGTGTCCGCTTCCGGCAACGCCGAGCGGATCGTCCTCGTCGCCCGCTTCGACAACCTCGGCAAGGGTGCGTCGGGCGCGGCCATCCAGAACATGAACCTGGCCCTTGGCGTCGACGAGCGCACCGGCCTCGTCTATCCGTCTTAACCCCCACCCATGAAAGTCGAACGGCAGAGCGAGGAACTGAATCGGCGCAACACGGCG
>JAFPYE010000182.1 GCA_017412325.1 Kiritimatiellia bacterium
CGACAAAGGGCTTGACGAACGTCTCGGCGGCGGCCACGTGCGCCGGATGCGCCGCATACGCGGCGAGCGCGTCCCGCGAGACGAGATACGCCTCCAGCAGGACGTCGCGCGCGTCCGCACCGTCCGCGTAGACCTTGGCGCGCAGCAGGCCCGGCACCGTGCCGACGAGTCCTTCGAGCGACGTGCGGATGCCCGCCTTGACCGCCGCGAGGTCGGCCACGTCCTCTTTCAGCTTCCAAATGACAACATGTCTCAACATACGCATCGCCTCCGCGTCTCTACGTCCCTGCGCGAGGGAAACCCTTCGCGCGTCAGATCAGCCCGCGCTTGATCAGGTGCTCGGCGATTTCGACCGCGTTGAGCGCCGCGCCGCGCAGCAGCTGGTCGCCGGAAACGAACATCTCCAGCCCCTTCTTGTCGTCGCGGCTGATGTCCTGGCGGATGCGGCCCGCGAGCACGTCGTACTTCGCCGTCGCGTCGAGCGGCATCGGGTAGACGTTGTTCAGCGGATCGTCCACGACCTTCACGCCTTCCGCGCCGCGCAGGATCGCACGCGCCTCCTCGGGCGTGATGTCGTTCTCGAACTCGAGGTTCAGCGACTCCGAGTGCGCCCGCGCGATCGGCACGCGCACGCACGTGCAGCTCAGCTTGAGGTCGGGGTGGTGCAGCATCTTGCGCGCCTCGTTGCGCATCTTCAGCTCTTCGAGCGTGTATCCGTTCGTCGTGTCGAACTTGTCGATGTGCGGGATGAGGTTGTAGGTCAGCTGGTGCTGGAACGCCTTGACCGTCAGCGGACGGCCCGCCGCGTAGTCATGAATCTGCTCCTCCAGCTCCGCGAGCCCCGGCGCGCCCGCGCCCGACGCCGCCTGGTAGGTGGACGCGACGAGGCGCTTGAGCCCCTTCGCCTTGTGGAGCGGCGCGACGGCCTCCAGCATGATCGCCGTCGTGCAGTTCGGGTTCGCGATGACGCCCTTGTTCCAGTCGAGGTCCTCGGCGTTCACCTGCGGCACCACGAGCGGAACCTCGGGATCCTGGCGGAACGCGCGCGAGTTGTCGATCATCTTCGCGCCCGCCTTGACGACCGCGTCCTTCAGCTCGAGGGCGACGTCGGTCTTGCCCGCGAACAGCACGATGTCGAGCCCGTTGAAGCTGTCGGGCGTCGCCTTCTTCACCTGGTACGTCTCGCCGAGAATCGTCTCCTCGCGGTCGCGCGACGCGAAGACCTGCACCTTCCCGCACGGGAAGTTGCGCTCCTTCAGGACCTTGATCATCTCGGTGCCGACCGCGCCGACACCCACCAATCCAACGTTGTACTGCTTCATTTTCTTGCTGTTCCTTTTCGAAAACGGCGCATAGTATATCATATTTCCGCAGCCGGAAGAGTCAACGTGAAAATGCAGCCGTGCGGCTCGTTGGCGGACACGGTCAGCGCGCCGCCCATCGCCTCGGCGAACTCGCGCGCGGTGCACAGCCCAATCCCGAACCCGCCCTTCCCCGACTTCAGGACCGGCTGGGCGCGGTAGTAGCGGTCGAACGCCCGCGACATCTCGCGCGCCGACATCCCCTTGCCCTCGTCGACGAACGCGGCCTTGACGAACGTCCCTTCGCGGCGGATCTCCACGCGCACGCGCCCGAACGGCGCGGCATACTTCAGGTCGTTGTTCAGCAAGTTCCACAGGACCTGCACCGTCAGCGTCTCGTCCGCCCAGACCTTCACCGCGCCGTCCGCCGCCGCCGCGCCGGGCGCGACCGTCACCGCGACATCCGCGCCGTCGAAGAGGTCGCGGTAGTCCGCGCGGAACAGCGCATACGCCTCCCCATACGCCGCGCGCAGGTCGAACGCTGTCGGCTGCGGCGCGGGCCGCCGCCCGCCGAGCCGCAGGAAATCCTTGATGTTCGCGACGAGCCGGATCAGCCGCTCGTTCAGGTTCCTTGCCTCGTCGTCGTCGCATCCGATCATCATCCGCATCGCCACGAGCGGCGTCGCAAGATCGTGCGCCGCCGCCGCCATGAAGTCGTCGCGCGCGCGCACGTAGTCGACAAGGAACTTCACGCCGAGGGCGGTGATGACGACGAGCACGAGAAGGAAGAGCGGCACGGACACGAAAAACAAGGTCGCATAGTCGCGCGCCGCGATGTCGGTCCGGCGCGCATAGACCGTCTCGCCGTCCTGCTCGCCGACGCCGCGCGCCCAGACGAGGTGCCCGCCGTCGAAGGAGCGCCACCCCCACATGTCGCGGCGCTTCGTGCCGCTTTCGGGGTTCCAGTCCTTCCACGACATGTCGGCGGGATAGTCGCCGAACGGCGCCACGCCGCGGACAATGCCACGCCCGCGCGTCCAGACGAAATCCGCCTGCGCCGGGTCGTCCCGCAGCGCCTTGGCGGCCCGTTCCGATTCCGCGAGGACGCGCGACTTCTCGTCGCGCACGAGGGCGGGAACGTCCTGGACGAGAAAGCGGACGCCGAGCAGCACGACGACCGCCGTCGGCAGGCAAAGGGCGACGACGCTTCGCGCCAACCGTCCGCCGCCGCGCATGGCTAGAGCCCCAGCAGCCGCTTCGCCGCCGCGAACTCGGCGGTGAGGTCGACCTTGCGGTTGCCGCCGAGGTAGCCCGCCGCCGTCAGCCCGTCGACGAAGCGGCGGAATTTGTGCGGCCCCGGCTTCAGGTTGTCGAGCGCGAAGACCGCCGCCGTGCCGCACGTGCAGCTTTCCGACAGCATGCCCGTCGATTCGGCGGTGACGTAGAGCCGGTTCGCGAGCTTCACGAACGCCGGGATCGGGTTGAACTGGTCGCGCGAATAGATGAGCCGGTAGTCCCACGGATACGAATCGACCACCGCCTCCACGTCCTTCGGCGTGCGCCGCGAGGTCGTCACCCACAGCCGCGCGCCCGCGTTCGCCGCAAACACCTCGTCGAGCCGCGCCTTCATCCAGGCGGGCGTCAGCGTCGAGCACTTGTTCGGCCCGCCCACGATCACCGCCACCGCCGGCGCACCGTCCGTCGCGAGCGGGCGGCCGTTCGCGCGCAGGTAGTGCGCCGCGAACGCGTCCACGCCCTTGTCGTAGAACGCCGCGTCGTTGGCGACCAGGTTTGCCGGGATCGTCACGACGTTCGGCCGCGGCGCAGGATTGTCGAAGACCGGCGCCATCACGCAATCGAACGTCGCGAGGTCGTAGCCGCGCGGATAGAGGACGACGCCGACCTTCACGCCCAGCCGCCGCGCCAGCGTCTTCGCGGCGTAGAACGTCCCCGAGCCCGTGCCGACGACCGCCGCAAAATCGCCCGCCACCGCGCGTTCGGTCCGGAACAGCCCCGGCGCGCCGATCCCCAGGCGGTCGGCGAGATAGCTCAGCAGCTTCGCCGCCTTGGACTTGAACGCCACCTTCACGATCTCGGCGTCGCGCCCCAGCGCGCGCGCGAACGCCTTGGACTGGTTCTCGTGGCCGGCCTTGCCGTCGGTCAGAATCAGGATTTTCGCTGCGTCGCTCATTTCGCCTCGGCTTTCGTTTCGATCTTCGTCTCGGGCTGCGCCGCGGGTTGCGCCGCGGGCTGGGCTTCAACCTTCGGCCCCAGGTTGGACAAGTCGATCGGCGGGATCCGGCCCGTCTTCTTGCACGCGCCCTTCATCATCTCCTTGACCGCCGCGCGCATCCGGCGCTTGGCGAGCCCCATGGGCGCGACAATCGTGCAGCCCGCCGCCTTGCGGTGGCCGCCGCCGCCGAACTTCGCCGCCAGAAGCGTCGCGTCCCAGTTGCCGCGCGTGCGGATCGAGCAGCGCGTCTCCTTGGTGCGGTCGGGGATCTGGTAGAAGAAGAGCGCGATCTCGTTCTTCGCGACCGAGCGCGGGATTTCGATCATGTCCTCCGCGTCCGCCTTCGTGCCGCGCACCGCGCGGAAGTCGTCGCGCGTCAGGGAGACTTCGGCGACCTTGCGGTTCTTCCAGACGTGCAGCGACCGCCAGGCGATGCGCTTGAGCTCGATCGCCTTGCGCGGGAACGTGCCGTAGATGATGTCGTTGATGAGCGCGGTCCGGACGCCGTGCTTGAGGAGGTCGCCCGCCGCGCGCATCGTCCGGGGGCTCGTCGCGTCGTAGGCGAAGCGGCCCGTGTCCGTCACCATGCCGACCCACAGCGCCTCGGCGATCTCCCGGTCGAGCTTCCAGTCCATCCACTTCGCGAACCGCCAGACGATTTCCGACGTGCTGGACGCGGCGGGATCGACGATCTGCGCCGCGCCGAAGGTGCCGTCGTTCGTCATGTGGTGGTCGAAGCAGATCGTCGGCAGCTTCTCCGCGACCGGCTTCACTTCCGGCGGCATGCGGTTGAAGCCGCTGCAGTCGAGCGCGATGAAAAGGTCGAACTTCCGGCGCTTCAGCTTGCGGACGGGGATGAGCCGGTCCACGCCGTCGAGGAACGCGAGCTTGCCGAGCGCATTCAAGTCGGCGGTGGCGAACGCCTCGCACCCCGCGTTCGTCAAAAGCCGCGCCATCGCGAGCATCGAGCCCAGCGCGTCGCCGTCGGGCGACAGGTGCCCCGAAAGGAGAATCCGCTTCGCGCCCGCGATCAGCCGCTTCGCCGCCTCGTAGTTGTCTCTGTCCTCTGCCATTGCTCGGTAGTATATCACAAATTGCGCCGACTTGGACGCGTTTAAGTCGGCCGCCAAAGATTGGCCAAATTACCCCCTTGCGCGGCGCGGCGCGTTTGTGATATACTATATGCCGTTTCCACGAATGGGGAAGTAGCTCAGTTGGTAGAGCATCACGTTCGCAACGTGGGGGTCGAGAGTTCGAATCTCTTCTTCTCCACCAAGCGCGGGAACGACGGCAGCGGCCTCAGGCAATCAGTCCTGCGCCGCGTTTTTTTGTTTTCATCGCCCGACTGACAGATAGTCCGCCATGTCGGCGGGGACCGGCGCCTCGAACGACATCTTCTCGTTGCGCACCGGGTGCCACAGCGCGAGCTTCCACGCATGCAGCAGCTGCCGTGCCGGGGGCGGCGCAAGCCGCTTGTCGAGCGCGGACTTGCCGTAGACCTTGTCGCCCACGACGGGGCAGCCGAGCGACGCCATGTGCACGCGGATCTGGTGCGTGCGCCCCGTCTCGATCCGGCATTCGACCGTCGAAACGCCCTTCGCCGCGTCAAACGCCACGAGCCGCCAGTTGGTGATTGCCGTCTTGCCGTTCGTCTCCACGATCGCCATCCGCTTGCGGTCGACGGGATGGCGGCCGATCCGGTTCTCGATCCGCCCCGCGTCGAGACGCGGCCGCCCGTGGCAGACGGCGAGGTAGGTCTTTTCGATCGACGCGTGGCTCGCGAACGCGCGGCTGAGGCCCGCCATCGCGGGCTCGGACTTCGCCACGACGATCAGCCCCGACGTGTCCTGGTCGAGCCGGTGCACGATGCCCGGGCGCGCCACGCCGCCGATGCCCTTCAAGTCCGGGCAATGGTGGAGGAGCGCGTTGACGAGCGTCCCCGTGAAATGGCCGGGCGCGGGATGGACGACCAGGCCCGGCGGCTTGTTGATCACGATCAGGTCGTCGTCCTCGTAGACGACGGCGAGCGGAATCGGCTCCGGCTCCGGCTCGGCGGGGACGGGCGGCGGGAACTCCACCTCGATCTCGTCCGTGTCGCGCACCTTCATCCCCGGCTTGTCCGCCGTCACGCCGTTGACGAGCACGAAGCCCGCGTCCACGAGCCCCTTCAGGCGCGAGCGCGTGAAATCGGGATAGCGCGCCGCCAGCACCAGGTCCAGCCGCGACGTCGTCATCGTCCCTCCGCCGAACCCGACGAAATCGGGTTCTCGCACCATTTGTAGTAGCGCACCTTGCCGTCCTTCACGTAGCACTTGGCCTCAACCGTGTGCGTCATCCCCATCGACTCGCCGGTGATCTTGACCGTGAAGTCCTCGGTCGCGTACTGGAAGTAGTTGGCCGCCTCGGCGCCAAGGTCC
>JAFPYE010000183.1 GCA_017412325.1 Kiritimatiellia bacterium
CGGACCTCCCCGTCGTCCCGCGCGTTGCGGAGATTGCCGCGAAACTGGCGGAACTGCGCGGCGTGCCGCTCGATGCGCTCGTCGCCCAGCTGGAGCGAAACGCCGACGAGGTGGTGCCGTGAGCAAGAAGAAGTATCCCCTCCGCATCCCGCGCGCGGCGGCGGGCATCCGGGCGCAGGAGTCGCGCACGGGCGGCGGGCGCAGCTGGTGGGCGCGCGAGTGGCTGGCGGCTATCGAGCGGATGGAACTGGGCGCGCGGCTGGGGCGCGGCAAGAACTATGCGCTGTCGGGGCAGATTACGGCGATGCAGCTCGCGGGCCCGCACGTCGTGGCGACGGTCGTCGGCAGCCGCGCCGATCCCTACACGGTGACGATCGACTTCCGCGAGCCGGACGCGGCGGCGCGCGCGCGGATCGTCGCGCGGCTGAAGGCGGAGCCGATGCTCGTGGCGCGCCTCCTGGTCGACGACCTGCCGCTGGAGGTGGCGCAGATCTTCCGCGACGAGGGGCTGTGCCTCTTCCCCGGCGGCAAGCTGGCGCCGCGCACGTACGACGTGACGACGCGCTGCACGTGCCCCGACTACGCGAATCCGTGCAAGCATTCGAGCGCGGTGCTGCTGATTCTCGGCGAGGAGATCGCGTGGCGGCCGTCGACGCTGCTGGAACTGCGGGGCATCCCGCTGGAGGAATTGTGCGATGAAGACTGACGTCCCGATCTTGAAGCGGCTGGGGCCCGTGCCGTTCTGGCGCGGCGAGGCCAAGTGCCTCGGCGCGCTGGAGGCGATGTACAAAAAGGCGATGGAAGCCGTGCGGAAATTTGATATACTGAAACCATGATTGCGAAACTGATCCTGGACAAGAAGCGCGAAGGGCACGCGCTCGGCAGCGCGGAAATCCGCGACTTCATCGCGGGCTTCACGTGCGGCGAGATTCCCGACTACCAGATGAGCGCGTTGGCGATGGCCATCTGCTGCCGCGGCATGACCGAACGCGAGACGGCGGACTTGACCGACGCGATGCGGCGCTCGGGCCGCTGCCTCGACTGGCCGATGGCGACGGCGGACAAGCATTCGACGGGCGGCGTCGGCGACAAGCTCTCGCTCGTCGTGCAGCCGCTCGCGGCGGCGTGCGGCGTGGCGGTGCCGTCCCTGACGGGGCGCGGGCTGGGCTTGACCGGCGGCACGGCGGACAAGCTGGAGACGATTCCCGGCTACAACGCGTCGCTCGCGCTCGACGACTTCCAGAAGGTCGTTGCCGACGTCGGCGTGTCGATGACGGTGCAGACGGACGAGATCACGCCCGCCGACAAGAAGCTGTATGCGCTCCGTGACGTGACGGGCACGGTCGCGTCGATTCCGCTCATCGTCGCCTCGATCCTCTCCAAGAAGCTCGCGGAGGGCGCGGGCACGCTCGTCTTCGACGTGAAGTGCGGCACGGGCGCGTTCATGAAGACGCGCGCGGACGCGGCGGCGCTCGCCCACGCGCTCGTGAACGGCGCGCGCGCGGCGGGACGCAAGGCAGCGGCGCTCGTGACGGACATGAACGCGCCCCTGGGTTTTGCAGTCGGCAACGCGAACGAGGTTGCCGAGGCGCTGGCGATCCTGCGCGGGGCGCGCGACGCGGGACGGGACGTGGAGCTTTGCATCGAACTGGCGGCGCTGATGGTGTCGCTCGCGCAGGAGCTTCCGCTCGACGCGGCGCGGCAAAAGTGCCGCGCTGCTCTTGCGGACGGCCGCGCGTACGAAAAGTTCGCGGCGATGGTCCGCGCGCAAGGCGGCGATCTGGAGCGGTTCGCCGCGCTGATGGACCGGCCGACGTTCAAGTTCCGCATCCAGGCGATGAAGTCGGGGCGCGTGGCGGCGATCGACGCGGAGAAGGTGGCGCGCGTCGCGCTGTCGCTCGGCGCGGGGCGGCTTAGAACCGGCGACGCGATCGATCCGCGCGCGGGCGTGACGCTGGCGGTGCAGGTGGGCGACCGCGTGGGGACTGGCTCGCCGCTCGCGACGCTGGAGAAGTCGACCGATCCGGAAGGGCTGGAGAAGGCGGCGGCGGAGCTCTACAAGGCATTTGAAATCGCGACGGAGGCGGAAGCGCCGGCGAGCTTGATCTTGGAAAGGATCGACTGATGGTCGACTACGGCGAATTGCGGAAGAAGTTTCCGGCGAAGAACCCGGCGCGGAAGAAGAAGCAGGCCGCGATCAAGGCGATTGCGCGCGAATACGAGCGCAAGAAGGCGGAGCTGGAAGGGGTGCAGGCGCCGGTGATGAAGAAGGGGATCGTGTTCTACGCGGTCGTCGTCATCGGACTCCTGATGCTCGGCGGGCTCGTCCTGTCGGCGACGGGGCGCGGCGGGCGCGCGACGATTTCCAAGGCGCAGCTCCAGGCACAGAAGTCGGTCGATGCGCTCGCGACGGCGCTGGGGCGCTACCGCTACCACGTCGGCACGTATCCCGCCGCCGACGAAGGGCTGGAGCAGCTCGCGTCGACCAAGGTGCGCAAGCGCGGCTGGGACGGGCCGTACATCCGCAAGGTCGTGAAGGATCCGTGGGGGCATGACTACGTCTACGTCTACAACGGCGAGGCGGAGAACCCGACGCTCTACTCGAAGGGCGCGGACGGGCTCGCGGGGACGAGCGACGACGTGCTGCCGGCGGCGGGGCTGTTCGAGGCGGCGTTCACCGATCCGTCGTGGACGAAGGGCTGGATGCCCTATACGCTGCGCGGCTACGTGGTCGCGCCCGACGCGGAGACGAAGGCGATGGTCGAAGGGCAGGTGCAGTCGATCATCGCGGCGGAAGAGGTCCAGGCGGAAGCGGCGGCGCGGCGCGCGAACGAGAAGGTGGCTGTCGCCTTCCTGTCGGTCGAGCCGGAAGTGGCGGCCGTCGAGCTGCGGTTCTTCGACGCGGACGGGAACGAAACCGACGTCCAGACGCGCAACTACCGCTGGGCGCGGCCCTACGAATTTTCGACCGACAAGGCGTTCATGGTGAAGGTCGAGCCGGAAACGAAGTCGCTCGGCGACGGCGAGGTGGGCTTTGCGCACGCGCGGCTGGTGGATTTCGACTGGCTGCCGCTCGCGGACGCCGCGGGCGAGGTGGCGTTTTCGCTCGAGGGGCCGGGCGAGATCCTGGCCGTCCACGGCTCGCTTGCGTCGGGCGCGGCGGTCGTGGCGTTCCGCCGTCGGTTCGGTTCGGGGCAGCCGCTCAAGCTGACGGGTGCGTGCGCGGGCGTGCGCTCGGACACGGTCACGATCCCGCGCAACTAGGGACGGACGCCGCGAGAAGATTTCAAAAGGAAAAGCACATGAATCTGAATAGACGCGAGTTCCTTGTCGGCAGCATGGTGGCGGCCATCGCCCGGCCGGCGTTTTCCGAAAACGACGTAGCGGGCGCGACGGACGAAGATGTGCCGCCGCCTCCGCAATTCACGGTCGGCGAGCCGTGCCTGCAAGCCGCCGGCGCGACCACGATGGGCGTTGCATGGGCCGTGTCGGGACTTGCCAAAGGCGTGGTGGAGTATGCCGACAATCCGGCGTTCGCGAA
>JAFPYE010000184.1 GCA_017412325.1 Kiritimatiellia bacterium
GCCGCGAAAACCGCGCCGCCTTCGGCCGTCTCGTCCGCGACGCCCGGACCGATCGCGGGCCGGTCCGCGAACGTCGCCGCGCCGGCCCACGGGTTCGGCACGTCGAACAGCTCGCCGCGCAGCTCCGCGCCGGGTCCGCGCAGCGAGCCGACCTCGAGCCGCATGCGCGGCACGCCGAACCCGGGAAGCCCCGCGCACCAGACGCGGTGCCGCAGCGGCGCCTTCTCGCGCCACGGTTCGGGCGAGCCGGCCGCCGCGAAGACGGGCGCAAGCGGCGTCTTCTTCGCGTCGCGCACGCGGTCCGCCAGCTCGATCACGCGGTCGGGGTCGGTCGCGAAGGCCGCGACGAGCACGCCGTCCACGATGTCGAGCCCGAGCACGATTCCCCGCTCGCGCAGCTCGCGGGCATGCGGGAACTCCATGTAGCGCGTCCCCTTCGCGGTGGTCTTGAGCGGCCCGAGGAACGGCACCTGCTTGATGCGCCACAAGAACTCCAGCGCGCGCGCCTTCCAGCCGACGTAGCTCGCTGCGGCGAGGTAGAAGTCGATACCCTCGCCGCACGCGTTTTCGGCCGGCACGAGCGCGGCGACGCCGTGCTCGCCCGCGAGCCAGTAGAGCGTCCAGTAGACGCCCTCGTTGTGGCGCCGCGCGCGGTCCGCGTCGAGCCCAAGCGCCTCGAACGCCGCCGTGAAGACGGGGTGCGAGTAAAGCGCGTCGTCCTCGGACGCCACGCCGCGCACGTAGGCCGCTGCAACCGCGCCCTCCGGCATCGCCACGTAGAGCTCGCGCCGGTCGGCCGGATACCAGAAGAACCACAGCGCGACCGCGGCGAGCGCGCCGCGCCGCAGGCCCTTGCGGTGTCGGCGTCCCCACCCCGCCACGGCGGGAGGATTCGTTCCGGTTGTCGGCGCGGCGTCCATGGCCGCGCATTCTAGCACAACGGACGCCGCCCTTTCAACGCCCGCCGCGCGCTAGCGGCGGACGCGTCCGCCCTGGCCTTCGGGCAGGGCGGCGGGCGCGGCGGCGGGCGCGGCGGCCGGGTTGCGCGAGCGCTGCATCATGCGGCTCGCGACGACGGCCAGCATCGTGACGATCATCATCAGCGTCGAGAGCGCGTTGATTTCCGGCAGGTTCGGGCTGCGCTTGATCATGCCGTAGATCTTCACCGGCAGCGTCTCGGCGCCCGCGCCGTTCACGAAGAACGTGATCACGAAGTCGTCGATCGAAAGCGTGAAGGCGAGCATGCCGCCCGCGGCGATGCCGGGCAGGAGCAGCGGGAACTGCACCTTCCAGAACGTCTGCCACGGGTTGGCGCCGAGGTCGCGCGAGGCTTCCAGGAGCGCGCCGTCGAAGTCCTCCAGCCGCCCGAGCACCGCCATCGCGACGTAGCTCACGCAGAACGTCGTGTGCGCGAGGAAAACGGTCACCAGGCTCAGCTCCAGCCCGAGCGAGATGAAGAAGAGCAGCAGCGAGATGCCCATCAGGATGTCCGGCAGCACCAGGTGAGTGTACAGCAGCCCGTAGTGCGCGCCCTGGATCTTGCCCTTGTACTTGCTGATCGCGAGCGCGGCGAGCGTGCCGAGGACCACGGACGCCACCGTCGCGCCGACCGCGACCTCGAGCGTGTTGGCGAGCGCCTGCCAGATCTCGTGGTCGTTGAACAGGCGGTCGTACCACTTGAACGTGAAGCCCCGCCACGGGCCGCAGTAGCGGTCCTTGTTGAAGGAGTTCACGACCAGCACGATGATCGGGACGTAGAAGAACAGCAGGATCGCCCAGAAGACGCCCCGCGAGCGGCGTTCCATGCGCTTCATGCCGCGCCTCCTTCCCGGCGGCGGCGGCCGCCGAGGTTGCCGAGGTTCGAGGAGCCGATCGAGCGGACGACGTCCGTCTCGGTCGCGCCGATGTGGCGGCGGCGGAAGACGAGCCACGCGATCCCGGGCGGGACGAGCACGCCGAGCATGAGCAGCGCGGAGAGGGCGCTCGCGTGCGGCAGGTTGCGGTCGGGGATCGCGCGCTGGTAGATCTTCGAGCCGATCATCTCCGCGTCGGGGCCGCCGACCATGTCGGGGATGACGTAGGAGCCGAGCGCCGGGATGAGCACCATGAGGACCGCCGAGTAGATGCCGGCCTTCACGCCGGGGACGAACACGTTCACGAACGCGCGCACCGGCCGCGCGCCGAGGTCGAGCGCGGCCTCCAGGAGCGCGAAGTCGAACTTCTCCGCCGCCGCGTAGAGCGGCAGGATCGCGAACGGCAGGTACGTGTAGACCATCACCACGAGGATCGCGAGCGAGTTGTAGAGCAGCGGCGCCCCCGGCGGGACGATCGAGCAGACGCCCGCGCCGATGCGCGCCGACGTGAAGCCGATCCACAGCTTCGCGCACCAGAGCGCGCCGGCGACCGTGGCGACGAGCAGCGCCGCGCACGCGGCCTTGCCGCGCGCGGTGGACGACATCCGCCACGAGTTGGCGAGGAACAGCGCAAGGCAGCCCGCGCCGAAGAGCAGCGCGAAGAGCAGCACGTCCTGCAGCGCGAGGAAGCCCGCCGGCCCGAGGTCCGTGTGCAGCGCGCGCGCCAGCGCGGCCTGCGGGTGCAGGAGGTTCTTCCACGCGAAGACGCGGATGAGGAAGCTCGTCCAGAACGGCAGGATCACGAGCCCCACGAGCACGGAGCGCCACTTGGCGCTCGTGCGCGCCATCGCGAAGGCGCACGGAAGCGCGATGCCGATCGAAAGCGCCGTCGCGACGGCCGAGAGCCAGATCGTGCGCCAGACGATCGACGGGTAGTTCGGGTTGGAAATCGTCTTCCACGTCTCCAGCGTCCAGCCGCTGCCGATGCCGCCGTCGACGGCGGTCGGGCGGAACGTGAGCAGGAACACGATCGCCGTCGGGACGACGAAGAAGAACGTCATCCAGACGAACGACGGCGCGGTGAGCGCGAGCTCGCCGCCGTGGTGGCGGATGCGCCGCAGGAGCCCCATGCGGGGGCGGTCCGTCGCGTCCGTCATTTCGCGGCCTCGCCGTCTGTGGCGCCGGCGGGGGCCGGCGCGGGGGCGGGATCGGCGGGGGCGGCGCCCGCGTCGGACGCCTCTTCGGTCGGGTGCGGCAGCATCTCCTCGTCCTGCTCGGCGTAGCTCTCGAGCATGAAGCCGTCGTCCGCGTGCCACGAGAGCCAGACCTTCTCGTCCCAGCCGATCTCCTGCTGGTCCAGGAGGTAGCGGTTGTGGACCTGCAGGACCGAAAGCTCCCAGCAGTCGTCCTTGCTCGCGCCGCGCCACACCCAGAAGCGGGTGTACGCGCCCTGGTAGATCTTCTGGTCGACCGTCGCCCCGTAGACGTTGAGCTTGCCGCCGTGCAGGTCGGAGGGCTTCTCGTGCGTGAGGTGCATCTTCTCCGGGCGGACCGAGAGGTAGACCTTCGCGCCGGCCTTGATGTGCTTGTCGTTGAAGCAGACGATGTCGCCGAAGTCCTCGACCGAGACGCGGCAGTAGTTTTCGTCGATCAGGGCGGTCACGGTCCCCTCGAAGAAGTTCGTGTCGCCGATGAACGCCGCGACGAACGAACTGCGGGGCGCCTCGTAGAGCGCGGCGGGCTTGTCGATCTGCTCGACCTTGCCGCGGTTCATCACCGCGATGCGGTCCGAGAGGCTCATCGCCTCGCCCTGGTCGTGCGTGACGTAGAGGAACGTGATGCCGACCTGGTCGTGGATGCGGTCCAGCTCGATCTGCATGTGCTGCCGGAGCTTCAGGTCGAGCGCGGCGAGCGGCTCGTCCAGGAGGAGCACCTGCGGCTCCAGGACGAGCGCGCGGGCGATGGCGACGCGCTGCTTTTGGCCGCCAGAGATCTGCGTGGGCTTCTTCCACTCCTGCCCCTCCATCTGGATGAGGCGGAGCATGCGGCGCACGCGCTCCTCGATCTCGTCCTTCGGGCGGCGCTGCAGGCGCAGGCCGAACGCGATGTTGTCCCAGAGCGTCAGGTGCGGGAACAGCGCGTAGTTCTGGAACACCGTGTTGACGCGGCGCTTGTCCGGCGGCATCGCCGTGACGTCCTTGCCGTCGAGGAAGATCCGGCCCGCGTCCGGCTTCTCGAAGCCGGCCAGCATCCGGAGCAGCGTCGTCTTGCCGCACCCGCTCGGCCCCAGCAGCGAGAAGAACTCGCCCCTCTTCACGTTGAACGTGACGTCGTCCACGGCCGTCATGGCCCCGAAGCGTTTCGTCACTCCCTTGAACACCAGGAAATCGTCCATCGATGATGACCCCGAGTGCGGCGGAGGGTTCCCCTCCATTGGTTCTTGCGTGAAAAGTCCGCGCCGTCGGCGCGGACCCCGAGCGCATCGGAAAAATGGTCGGGGTGTCGAGATTTGAACTCGAGACCTCTTGCACCCCAAGCAAGCGCGCTACCAGGCTGCGCCACGCCCCGACGGTGTTCCGAAGCGCCGCCGCTCGCGCGGCGACGGGGGTGAAAGCTACCAAATGCGCGCCGCGAAGTCAACAACGAAAATCGCGCCCGCCGCGCGGGGCGCGGACGCGTTGCGGACGCGCGGGGAATCTGCTAGAATCGCCCCCCATGCGCAACCGCTGGACGCCGCTTTTCCTCCTCGTCTCCGCCCTCCTCGCGGTCCTGTTCCTGCTGCCCGTCTTCCTCGTCGTGAAGGGCGGCTTCTGGGACGACGGCGGCTTCACGCTGCGGCACCTGGCGTCCGTCTTCCGCAACCCCATCTACGCCGAGGGGCTCGGCAACAGCGTCCTGATAGCGCTCGGCACCACGACGCTCTGCCTGCTCGTGGCGCTGCCCCTCGCGTGGATTTCGCACAAGTACGACTTCGCCGGCAAGGGCGTCTTCTCCGCGGTCGTGCTCGTGCCGATGATCCTGCCGCCGTTCGTCGGCGCGATCGGCATGACGCAGATCCTCGGCACCTACGGCGTCCTCAATTCGCTGCTCGGCACGTCGGTCGACTGGCTCGGCGAGGCGCGCTACTGGGGCGTCGTCTGCATCCAGGCGCTCGCGCTCTACCCGATCGTCTACCTCAACGCGACGGCGGCGCTGGCGAACGTCGACCCGGCGATGGACGAGGCGGCCGCGAACCTCGGCTGCCCGGGCTGGAAGCGCTTTTTCCGCGTGACGCTCCCGCTGATCGTGCCCGGGCTCTTCGCCGGCTGCACGATCGTCTTCATCTGGAGCTTCACGGAGCTGGGCGCGCCGCTCATGCTCGGCTACACGACCTGCGCGTCGGTGCAGGTCTTCGACGCCCTGAAGGAGATCGGCTCCTCGCACTTCCCCTACGCGCTCGTGTTCGTCGTGCTCTCAGCCTCCGTGCTGCTCTACGCGTTGGGCAAGTTCGCGTTCGGGCGCAACTCCTACGCGATGCAGGGCAAGGCGGCCGTGACGTTCGCGCCGAAGAAGCTGCGCGGCTGGCGCGCGGCCGCGGCGCTGGCGCCCTTCGCGCTCGTCACCGGCGTCGCGCTGCTGCCGCACTTCGGCGTCGTGCTGACCTCGCTCTCGAAGCCCGGCTCGTGGTACGGGACGGTCCTGCCGCAGGTCTTCACGCTCGGGAACTACGCGGAGGCGCTCGGGCACGAGATGACCGTCGCCTCGATCCGCAACTCGCTGCTCTTCTCGTCCGTGGCGGTGTGCGCCAACCTCGTCCTCGGCGTCGCGATCGCGTTCCTCGTCGTGCGCTCGAAAATCCGCGGCGCGGGCGTTCTGGACGCCCTCTCGATGATCCCGCTCGCCGTCCCCGGCCTCGTGATGGCGTTCGGCTACCTGGCGATTTCCTCGTGGCTCTCGAACCTCGGCTGCGTGCGCTCCAGCGGCTTCTGGACGGCGCTCTTCGACGTGCGCGTGAACCCGACGCTCTTCCTCGTCGTCGCCTACGCGGTGCGGCGCCTGCCCTACATGGTGCGCTCGGCCGTCGCGGGCCTGCAGCAGACCTCTGAAACGTTCGAAGAGGCGGCCTGGAACCTCGGCGCCTCGCCGGCGCGCACCATGCGCAGCATCACGCTGCCGCTCATCGCCGCGAACCTCGTCGCGGGCCTGCTGCTCGCGTTCGCGTTCTCGATGCTCGAGGTGTCCGACTCGCTCATGCTCGCGCAGCAGGCGCGCTTCTACCCGGTCACCAAGACGATCTACGAGCTCTTCCAGCTCCTCGGCACGGGCAAGTACGTCGCCAGCGCGCTCGGCGTCTGGGCGATGATGTTCCTCACCGTGGCGATCGCCGGCGTGTCCGTCCTGCTCGGCAAGAAGATGGGCGCGCTCTTCCGCGTCTAGCGGCGGCCGCCGAGCAGGCGGATGCAGGGCTCCGCGACGCGTTCCGGCGCGATCGACGCGAGCGCGGCGACGGCCGCGGGGTCGTCGCGCGCGACGCGGCGCGAAACGGAAACGCCTTCGGCGCGCACGAGGACCGCGCCCGGTCCGACGGGGCCGGTCTTGTCCGGGTCCGTGCGGCCGAACACCGCCACGACGGGCGTTCCGGCCGCGCTCGCCAGGTGCATCCCGCCGCTGTCGTTGCAGAGCACCGCGTCGCACGACGCGAGCAGCGAC
>JAFPYE010000185.1 GCA_017412325.1 Kiritimatiellia bacterium
GAGAAGACGCGCAAGGACAAGGAGGACGACCGCACGCGCCACATCGAGACGCTGGCGGCGCACACGGGCCCGGCGTTCCTCACCTACCGCGACGACAAGGCGATCGACGAGGTCGTCCGCGCGGCCTGCCGCACAACGCCCCTCGCCGACTTCGTCGCGCCCGACGGCATCGGCCACACGGTCTGGGAGATCGCGACGGGTGCGAGCTGCCTCGGCGACGAGCTGCAGGAGCTCTTCGCGCGCATCCCCGTCGCCTACATCGCCGACGGCCACCACCGCAGCGCGGCGGCGGCGCGCTACGCCGAATCGCACGGTTTCGCGGGCGAGTCGCGCTGGTTCATGGCCGTCATCTTCCCGGCGAGCCAGCTGAAGATTCTCGCCTACAACCGCCTCGTCGCCGACCTGAACGGCCTGAGCGACGATGCGTTCCTCGCGCAGGTCGCGTCGCGCTTCACCGTCGGCGCGAAGGGCGCGCGTACGTGCCGCATGTATTTCCGGGGGCAGTGGACCGACCTCGGCTGGACGGTGCCCGCGGGCGCGGACGTCGTCTCGTCGCTGGACGTGTCGTATCTCCAGGACAATCTGCTCGCGCCCGTCCTCGGCATCGCCGACCCGCGCACAGATCCGCGCATCTCGTTCATGGGCGGCATCCGCGGCGACGCGGCGCTGGCCGCGAAGGTCGATGCGGGCGAGGCCGCCGTCGCGTTCGCGATGGAGCCGGTGACGGTCGAGGAGATGATGGCCATCGCCGACGCGGGCGCGATCATGCCGCCGAAGTCAACCTGGTTCGAGCCGAAGCTGCGCTCGGGCCTCTTCATCCATCGGGTCAAGTGACGGTCGGGCGGCGAGCGGCGTTGTTCTGGGGGCGGCTGAAGCGGAAGATCGTCAAGGAGCCGCTCCCGCCCGAGAACATCGCCGGCGGCTGGGCGCTCGGCGTCTTCGTCGGCTGCGCGATCCCGTTCGGGATGCAGCTCGTCATCGCGATTCCGCTTGCGCTGATGCTGCGCGTCTCGCGCCTCGGCGCGACGGTCGGCACGTTCATCACCAACCCCGCGACGATCTTCGTCATCTACCCCGCGCAGACGTTCATCGTCAACAAGCTGCTCTTCGGCGGCTCGCTCACCTACACGAAGCTGATGGAGACGGAATGGACGTGGCGCGCGATCCGCCGCCTCGGCGTGGAGGTGGTCGCGTCGTTCTTCCTCGGCGGCTTCCTGCTCGCGATCATCCTGACGCCGATTGCCTACTTCACGGTGAAGCGCCTCGTCGTCGTCTGCCGCGCGCGGGCGGAGAAGAAGAAGGCAAAGGCGGGGCCGGATGATCTCGCCTGAGAAGATCGCGCAGATCCGCGAGCTGATGGCTGCGGCGTCGGTCTTCGAGGACGACCTCGAGGAAAGCTACATTCTCGGCGGCGGGCCGGGCGGACAGAAGACGAACAAGACGTCGAACGTCGTCCGCCTCGCGCACGAACCGAGCGGCTTCATGGTGCGGTGCGGCGAGACGCGCAGCCGCGAGACGAACCGCTGGCTTGCGCGCCGGGCGCTCGCCGAGCTCATCCTCCAGCGCGAGCAGGGCCGCAAGTCGGCGGAGCAGCAGGCGCGCGAAAAGCGCCGCCGCCAGAAGCGCCGCCGGTCGCGCCGGCAGCGTGAGCGGATGCTCGACGACAAGCACGCGCACGCCGAAAAGAAGGCCGCCCGCCGCAAGGTTGGGCTGGACGAGTCCACCCGCTTTTGATATAATCCTCGACCAGTTGATTCAACCCTCCATGAACGAAAGATGAACATGTCCAAAAAGACCCTCCTCGTCGCGACGGCGCTCCTTGCGCTCGTCGGCTGCAAGTCGACCCTCACGTCCTTCCTGCGCACCGATCCCGTCCCGTTGACGGACTTCCTTCCGCACCACGAGAAGCTCCGCCGCATGGACGACCTCTGCCCGTTCCACTACCACTGGTGCGATCTCGAGGCGCTCATGGCCGCCAGCCCC
>JAFPYE010000186.1 GCA_017412325.1 Kiritimatiellia bacterium
ACTGACGCCGTCGATCCGGCGGATCGCCTCGGCGAGCGCGTCTTCGCCCTTGATCGTCGCGCCCGCGCGGGGCACGAGCGAGACGTGCGGCTTGAAGTCGAGGATCTTCTCCTCCCAGATGTCGCCGAAGCCCGTCATCACGCTGCGGACGATGATGACGGCGGCCACGCCCAGCATCACGCCGAGCACGGAGACGCACGTAATAGCCGAAGCGACAGATCGCTTCGGCTTGAGGTATTTCAACGCGAGAAATACGGGGAACGGCATCGCCTAGATGTCCACCTCGACGCCGACGTCGCCCTTGCTGACCGCTGCTTCCGCGCCGGACTCCTTGCTCTCCTCCTCGGTGGCCTTGGTCTGGCTCGTGGGCAGGTAGCGGTAGTAGACCATCAGCTGGAGCGCCGCAAGGCAGGTATCCATCACGGGGCGCGTCGAAAAACTGTCGGCGTTCTCAAAGTAGCCCTGCTTGTGCTCCTTGCCCGTGTGGTCCTTGACCTTGTCCGGCAGGTCCTTGATCGCGGACGGATAGAGCTTCTTCATCTGGGCGTTCCACTTCTGCCACAACTGCTCGTCCGGCTTGGTCGCGCCCGCACGCATGCCGGCCTGGTACTTGCACTGCGTCGCGTAGTAGCAGTAGTATTGCGGCGAGGGGCAGTCCTTGGCGATGTTGTCGCCCACGCCGCCGTCGGCCAGGGTGGCGTTCTGTTTGAACGACGGCTGCCAGTCGCGCATGTAGTCGAGCGCCTTGCGGACCTCCGGCTCGGAGCTGTAGCCCAACAGCTGCATCGCGAGGCACCCCGTGGCCGTCAGGCCCCGGTGGTGGCGCGCGTTCGCGCAGTAGGTGAAGGAGTCCTTGTTGAAGCTGCGCGTCTTGAGGCACTTGATGGCCTTCTTGATGCACTCGTCCAGCCCCTCCGGATGCATGCCCGCCATCTTGCCGGCCTTCAGCGCCTGGAGCGCCCAGCCCGCGAAGGAAAGGTCGTCGCGCGTCGACTTGGGATTGATCTTGTAGTCCCAGCCGCCCGTCGGCGACTGCCCGTCGATGATGCGCTTCAGCGTGATCATCGCCGTTTCCTTGCAGTTGGGGTTCTTCGTCATGCCGTAGGCCTCGCAGAGCGCGTACGTCGCGATGAGGAAGGCGTATTCGTTGCCGTCCGCGCCCTTCATCTTGGCCGGTGCCTGCGAGGTCGGCGGGACGAGCGCGTCGACAAGCCACTGGACGCCCTTTTCGACCACAGGGCCGAAGTCCTTCCGGTAGGGCGAGGGCGAGCCGGGGTATTCGCCGTGGGCGAGGAAGGTCAGCATCGCGAGCGCGGTGTTGGCGAGGCGCACGCCGCCGCCCCAGGAGCCGTCCTTGTCCTGCTTGGCCTTGAGCCACCACAGGCACTTCATGACCGTCGCTTCGGTGATCGCGTCGCCGTAGCCCGCACCGCCCGAAGTGGCGCGGCCGATGGCGCCGGGCGAGCGCGAGGGCGTCATCGCCTTCATCTTGACCGGCGAATCGACGAACGCGACCGAATCCTGCGCGGCGGGCTTGACGGAGACCTGCGTCGCGGCCGGCGGCGCCGC
>JAFPYE010000027.1 GCA_017412325.1 Kiritimatiellia bacterium
CCGCGCGCACGACCGCCATGTCCGACGAATGGATGGCGTTGATCGAGACCGAGCCGAGCCCCGGGATGCCGAAGAAGCTTTCGAGGAGGAGCGAGCCCGTGAAGAGATACGGAATCGAGAGCGACACGTACGTGACGATCGGGATGAGCGCGTTCCGGAGGACGTGGCGCACCAGGATGACGGGGCGCGCGAGCCCCTTCGCGCGCGCGGTCAGCACATAGGGCTTGTAGAGCTCGTCGAGGATCGCCGTGCGGAAGAAGCGGATGTCCATGCCGAGCGAGCTGACGATGCCGATCAGGACGGGCAGCACGAGGTGAAACGGCGTCGCATACCCCCAGACGGGAAAGAGGCCCGCCTTGTAGGAGAGGAGAAACTGCCCCGCCAGCACCCACACGACGTAGTTGACGCTCATCAGCACCGTCGAGGCGACGAGGATCGTCCGGTCCGCCCACCCGCCGCGCGCCGCCGCCGAGACGAGCGCGAGCATCAGGGCGACAATCGTGCCGCCGACGAGGATCGGCACCGTAAGCGACAGGCTCGGCCCCACGCCGCGCGCGAGGATGTCGGCGACCGGCTCGTTCAGCTCCGTCGAATAGCCGAGGTCGCCCTTCGCGACGCCTTTGACGAAGTTGAAGAACTGGCTGTCGAAGACATGGCCAGGCGCGCCAACGACGAGCGGCTTGTCGTAGCCGTAGCGGTGGTTGAACGCGGCGATCGACTCGGCGGTCACGTTCTTGCCGAGGATCGTCTCGGCGGGCGAGCCGCCCACCACGTTGAAGAGAAGGAACGTCAAGAGCAGGATGCCGAACGTGGTGGGCACCACTTCAAGGAGCCGCTGGCCGACGTACTTCCACATGGCGCGCTAGACGGCGATGGCGCTGCGGAGAATCGCGGCGATCCGCGCGGGGTCGCACCGGTCGAGCCGCTCCAGCGTCTTCGCCCAGCGGTACGCGCCCGAGCCGCCGACGTCGTAGGGGCGGTGGACGAAGAGCTCGTCGAACGCGCGGCGGCGGTCGCGGTACTTCTGCTGCGTCTCGGCGAGCTTGCGCTCGAACGCGCCGACGTAGGCGTCCGCAAACGCCTTCACGTTGGCCACGTACGGCGCGCGGCGGCGGACGACGTTCGCGTAGGGCGCGACCGAATCCTCCAGCGCGTGCTGGTAGTTGGCGAAGCTGCCCGAATGGTCGGTGATGACGAGGCGGACCGGGAGGCCGTCGGAGCCGAACTGGAGCACCTCGTAGTACTTGTCGAACAGGTATTCCTTCTCCTGCGAGCGCCGCCCGACGACGAGGTCGAGCGCGGCCGCCTCGCCCATCAGCTCGGCGAACCGGAGCGCGAACGCGGGGTTGCGGTATTTCGACAGCGGGATCTTGTCCGACGCCGTGCCGTGCACGTAGGAGCGCAGGTAGTAGTAGGCGCGCACGGTCGTGCCGTTGTACTGGTTGCGGCCGTGGTACTGCTCCGTGAAGGTGCCGGGCGCGACGCGGTGCGGCAGGTTCATGCCGAGCTGCTGGCACATGAGACGGCGGTCCATGATGTAGTCGGCGTATTCGTTCGCCTCGAGGATCGACCGGAGCAGGTCCTTGCCCTCGTCGAGGTGTTCCGCGATGCCCCACTTCTGGAACGTGAGCATGTAGATCGCCGCGAGCGGCTTGCGCTTGCTCTTGCACTGGCAGATGTACATGTTGCGGCGGCGCGGCTGGCCCTCGCTGTCGCGCGCGAGCGAGCGCGTGATGCGCCCGATGTTGATGTACTCGAGGTCCGCGAAGAACCGCGTCAGCGCGAAGATGATGTTCTTCACGCGCAGGTCGCAGATTTCGGCCAGCTTCGGGTCGCGCGTGCGGTTGTATTCCTCCCAGATCGAATCGAAGATGACCTCGCCGTTGTCGATGACGCGCGCGCCCGGGAGCCACTCGATCTGGCGGTAGAACTCGGGGCTGATGCCCTGGATCAGCTCGCGCTCGTCCGTCGACGTCTCGTCCGGGCCGCGCGAGATCGTCTCGGCCATCGCCGTGCGCCAGTCGTAGTTGTCGAGCGACTCGACGCGCAGCTCCGGCGGAATCGACATGCGCCACTCGGCGTCGATCGCATGCACCGCGTTGCGCAGCTCGTCGTCGCTGAGGTTGTCGATGTCGAGCGCCTTGAACTTCTGCTTGATCTCGATGGGCGTCGTCACCGGGAAGAGGTCGAGCTCGGGGTTGCCGAGGCGGTTGCGGCGCGAGAACAGCGTCTGGCCCGCCTTGAGCTGCGCGCGGAACTCGGCCGGCGCCAGCTCCGTCGCCAGCTCCGAGCCCGCGACCGTGGAGAAGCGCGTGCCCGAGGCGCTGTTGTAGTAGTAGAACGTCGGCTCGCCGAGGATGGAGACGCGCGACGACTCGATCAGGTGCTTGATGTCGTCCTGCGAAATCGGCTGGCGGGCCATCCGCCAGTTCTCGCCGCGCGCCCGGAGCGCGTTGCGCACCTTCGCGGAGTGGGTGTTGAGGTAGCGGATGTTGCGCTTCGAGACGAGCTTCTGCAGTTCCTCGTCCGCCTTGAGCGCGAGGTCGACGTGGTTCGGGTCGGGCCGGATCAGCACCTGGCGGCCGGTGAAGATGAGATCGACCGATTGCGACAGCTCCTCGTCCTCCTCGGCTTCGGTCATCGGCGGCCGCCCTTCGGCGCCGCGCAGCTTGTTCACGTGCTCGATCCATTCCATCCGCTGCATGGCGTGGAAGGCGCCGGTCGTGACCAGTCCAGGCGTCTTGAAGAAAAGTGTGCCGACGCGGCTCTTGAGCCGCCCGTTGGCATCCGTTGAGAAAATGGGTTCGCCTATTCGTGTCATAGCCCCCATATTATAGCAAAAACCGCGCCGGTTGTGGGACGTCAAGTCCCCCCCTGCGAGCGGCTTCAAACCGACTCGGCCGGGCGCATCTTCTCCTTGAGCTTCTCGCTGATCATCTTCGCCATCTTCTCGAGATCCTCGGCCATTTTCTCGACAGGCGCCTCAGCCGATGACCTCCCTGTAAACCCAGTTGAGATCGACATTCTTCCCGTCGGCGACGTGGAAAGCCGCCGGGCCGTTCTCCTCGAGGTAGGTGCAGAACTTGTCGATCTTCGCGCTGTTGCCGTACGGGTCTTCGGCGAGGAAATCCCCGAGCTTGTCAAGCATTACCCCTTGCCGGCCTTGACCCGCTCCTCGGCAAATTCAACGAACTTGTTGAACTGGTAGCTGACTGCGTTGATCATTGTTTTACTCCTTGTTTAAGGTTTGTCTCAAATTCCCGTTCACCCCGTCTACACGCCGCGCGGCGAAAGGTTACACATATTATACCAAAACCTCATCGACTGGCGGGCGATTCATTTCCGCAAAATCCGCAAAATGATGGATGAAACGGTATCCGCCGCATTGACATTGCACATATTCTGTGATACAATACTGACATCTTTACCACAAATAGGACAATCTGCAATGACAACGACACTTTCCATCCGCATGGACGAAGACCTCAAGGCTGATGCCGAGGAGTTTTTCTCGGACATTGGCATGAACCTCACTACCGCCATCACGTGTTTCTTCAAAAAGTGCATCGACGTTGGCGAAATCCCCTTCAAGCTCGGACGCAAGAAAACGCCGCGCGAAGAAACGCTGGAGGCCTTTGAAGAGGCCAAGCGCATCGCGCACGATCCTACGACACCGCGTTGCAGTGACCCCGC
>JAFPYE010000187.1 GCA_017412325.1 Kiritimatiellia bacterium
ATGTTCGCCGAGCGCGGGCCCCTCACCGAACGCGCGCTGGAGCGGCTCAACCCCGGCGTCGACTGGTCGAACGTCGCCGTCGGCACGCGCATCCGCCTGCCCGACTTCGCCGCGGCCGCGCCCACCAACGCAGCCGCCTGCGTGCGCATTTCGCTCTCCCGCTTTGAAATCCGCGCCGAAGACGCCGACGGGCGGCCGCTCGCGCTCTTTCCCTGCTCGATTGCGCGCGACAAGGCCGCCTTGCCGCCGCAGGGGGAGCTGACAATCGTCACGCGGATCGCCAACCCCAACTACACGCTGGACCGGAAATACATCCTCCCGCCGGGGCCCAACACGCCCGTCGGCACCGTGTGGCTGGGGCTGAGCCTGCCGGGCTACGGCATCCACGGCACGCCGCGCCCCGAGACGATCGGCCGCGCGGAATCGCACGGCTGCTTCCGCCTGGCGAACTGGAACGCCGCGCGCCTCTACGCGCTCGTCCGCGCCGGCACGCGCGTCGTCATCGAAGAGTAGCGCTAGACGTCCAGCGCGCCCGTGAGGTCGCGGACGGACGCAAAGCCGTGCCGTTCGCAGTAGGCGGCGATGCCGTCGTGCACCTCGGCGATCGCGCCGGGATTCGTGAACGTCGCCGAGCCCACCGCGACCGCCGTCGCGCCCGCGAGCAGGAACTCGATTGCGTCCTTCGCCTCGTAGACGCCGCCCATCGCGAGGATCGGCAGTTGAGTCGCCTTGTGCGCGTCGTAGACGAGCTTCACGGCGACGGGATGGACCGCGCGTCCCGAAAGCCCGCCCGTCACGTTCGCGAGCACCGGCCGCCGCCGCTCGACGTCGATGACCATCGCGGGGATCGTGTTGATGAGCGCGAGCGCGTCCGCGCCGCCTTCTTCGCACGCGCGCACGTACGGCATGATGGACGGCACGTTCGGCGCGAGCTTGACGATCAGCGGCAGCGTCGTCGCCGCGCGCACCGCCGAGACGACTTCCTTCAGCACCGCCGGATCCTGCCCGAAGGTGTGGCCGCCCGCCTTGACGTTCGGGCAGCTGACGTTCATTTCGATCGCGCCGATGAGCGGATTCTGCGCCGCCGTGAGCTGGCGCGCGACGTCGGCGTATTCCTCCACCGAGCCGCCCCAGATGTTGACGATGAGCGGCGGCGCCTTCTCGCCCACCTGCTTTTTGTACCACGGCACGGTCGTGCCGAGGAACCGCGCGAGCCCCGTCCCCTGCAAGCCGATCGCGTTCACGATGCCGCCGGGCACGATCGCATGGCGCGGCATCGGGTTGCCCGGCCACGCCTCGGCGCGAATCCCCTTCACCGTCACCGCGCCGAGCTTCGCGTAGTCCACCGCGCCCAGGTATTCCGTTCCGTAGCCGAACGTGCCGCTCGCCGTCGTCACCGGCGTCGCCATCGCGAGGCCGCCCACATTCACCTTCATGTCCGTCATGGTCAAGCTCCTTTCCGTCTGCGCTCAATCGAAAATCAGGTCTTCCGCGCGGAAGACGGGCCCTTCGATGCAGCAGCGCGAATAGCCGCGCACCGTCTTCTGCACGCATGCGTAGCACGCGCCGACGCCGCAGATCATGTGGCGGTCCATCGAAATCCAGCCCGGCATCTTCGCGGCGCACGCGCGCTCCGCCACCGCCTTCAGCATCGGGTCGGGCCCGCACGCGAAGAGCTCAAAGGGCGCACCCGCCTCTTTCAACGCCGTCAACGCCTCGTCGAGCGGCACAGTGACGAGCCCCTGCACGCCCGCCGAGCCGTCGTTCGTCGCCGTGCGCACCTCCAGATTGGGAATCGCCGCGAACTTGTCGAGCGCGAGCAAGTCCGCCTGCGTGCGGCCGCCGACGAAGAGCACCATCTTGGGCGGCGTCTCCAGCGCGGCAAACCGGCGCGCGAGGAAGTAGAGCGGCGCGACGCCGAAGCCGCCGCCGACGAGCAGCGCCGTGCCCTTGCACTTCTTCGGGAAGCCGTGCCCGAGCGGCCCCATGATCTTCAGTTCGTCGCCGACCGCGACCTGGTTGAGCGCGCGCGTGCCGCGCCCGACCGCCTTGTAGAGCACCGTCACCTTCCCGTCTTCGGCGTTGAAGACGCTGAACGGCCGCCGCACCGCGCTCGCCTCAAGCGACGGCACGCGCACGTGGACGAACTGCCCCGGCTCCATCGCCGCCGCCATCTGCGGCGCGGCGACGACCAGGTAGCGGTAGCCCGCGCCGATGTCGATGTGTTCCAGAACCTTGCACGTTTCGTCAAGCATGGCCGTTCCTTCCTTAGACTTTTTTCAAAACCGACTTGATGGCGACCCACATCGCCTTCTTGATCTGCTGGACTTCCGGCGTGACCGTGCGGAAGCGCAGGATGAATTCGGGCGAGTAGGTGACGAGCACCTCCGCGCCGTCGTCCGCCGTGAGCCAGTTGCCGGGCGCGCCCTTCAGCCCCGGGAACCACAGCTCCAGCGCGCGCGCGCCGAGCGCGACGTAGACTTTCGCCGGGGGGCGCGGCGGCGTGACGAGGACGGGCGCGGTTTCGCCCGTGCGCCCCATCGCCGCAACGATCTTCGCCATCATCTCCGTCCCCGCCGCGTTGAGCGCGCGGTGGTGCAGGAAGACGAAATCATATTGAACGTCTCGCGTCTCGCGCCTCACGTCCCGTGGCACGTCGCGCGTCTCACGTCTCACGACCACAGGCGCAACCACAGGCGCGGCAACGGCTCCGCGCGGCGCGTCCGGCTCGCGCAGGAGCGCACGGTCGATTTCGACGGTGCGCGCGCCGAGCTCGCGTTCGAGCTCCAGCTCGGCCACGAGCCCGTCGAGGATGTCGTCGAGCGCGGTCACGCCCTCGCCTTAGCCCTGCTTCGGCGGCTTGTTGAACCCGTAGGGGTTCTTCTTCTGCCAGCGCCAGGCGTCCTTGCACATTTCGTCAATGCCGCGCTCGGCCTTCCAGCCCAGCTCCTTCGCGGCGAGCGACGGATCGGCCCAGCACTCGGCGATGTCGCCGGGACGGCGCGGGCAGATCTTGTAGGGGACCTTCCGCTTGGAGGCCTTCTCGAACGCCTTGACGACCTGCAGCACGGAATAGCCGTTGCCGGTGCCGAGGTTGTAGATCTTGAGGCCGAGCTTCGGCTCCTTCTCGAGCTTCTCGATGGCCTTCAGGTGGCCGAGCGCGAGGTCGACGACGTGGATGAAGTCGCGCACGCCCGTGCCATCCGGCGTCGGGTAGTCGTTGCCGAAGACGTTCAGTTCGGGGCGGCGGCCGATGGCGACCTGCGCGACGTACGGCAGCAGGTTGTTCGGGATGCCCGCCGGGTCTTCGCCGATGAGGCCCGACTTGTGCGCGCCGATCGGGTTGAAGTAGCGCAGCAGGATCACGTTCCACTCGGGATCGGCCTTCTGCACGTCCTTGAACACCTGCTCCATCATGAGCTTCGTCCAGCCGTAGGCGTTCGTGCAGCCGGGCGTCGGGAAGTCCTCGCGGATCGGCACGCTCGCCGGATCGCCGTAGACCGTCGCCGAGCTGGAGAAGACGATGTTCTTGCAGCCGTGGTCGGCGAGGCACTTGAGGAGCGTGAAGGTGCCGCCGAGGTTGTTGTTGTAGTACTTGAGCGGGATCTTCGTCGATTCGCCGACGGCCTTCAGCGCCGCGAAGTGGATCGTCGCCTGGAACGGCCCTTCCTTGTCGAGGACGGCGTTCAGCTTCTTTTCGTCGCGGATGTCCACCTTGTAGAAGCCGGGCTTCTTGCCGGTGATGCGCTTGACGCGTGCGAGCGACTTCTTGGAGCTGTTGCAGAGGTTGTCGACGACGACGACCTCGTGCCCTGCGTTGAGGAGTTCGACGACGGTGTGGCTGCCGATGAACCCGGCGCCGCCGGTGACCAGAATCTTCATTTCGGTGCGTTCCTTTCGATGAGGTTGAAAAACAGGTTGGCTACAGTATATCAAAAATGCACCCGTGCGACAAAGGGCCTACGCCGTTGGGAGCGGACGGCGCATCGCGATTTCGGGGCAGGTGAACGGGTCGGCGTGCTTGGTGCAGTTGATGCAGCCCGTGTAGAGCTTGTGCATGACCGCCGTCTTCTCGATCGTCTCGAAGCCCAGTTTCACGAAGAAGCCGGGCGCAAAGGTCAGCACCACGACGTCCTTGGCCGTGAGCGGCGCGACGCGGCGGATGACCGCCTCGACCACCGCCCGCCCGACGCCGCGCCGGCGGTAGGGCGCGCGCACGGCGACGGACTGCACCTCCGCCGTCGCCTCCTCCGGCTTGCCGATCTCGGGATGGATCTGGTAGGTCGCGCAGCCGACGACGTCGCCGCCGATCGCCGCGACGGTGAAGCGGTCGATGTTCTCGACGATGTTCCCCATCGAGCGCGGTACGAGCTGGTCGCGGTTCAGGTGGATGAGCGCGAAGATCTGCTCCGCGTCCTTCAGCCGCGCCGGCCGGATCTCAAAGTTCGTTTCCATGTCGCGCGTAGTATATCAAAATTTATGATATACTACCTGCCCGTCATGGACAGGATCGTTTACTTCGACAACAACGCCACCTCGCGCGTCGCGCCCGAAGTCGCGGACGTGATGCAGCCCTTCTTCGGCGAACTCTACGGCAACCCGAGCTCGATGCACGCGTTCGGCGGGCAGGTCGCCCGCTACGTCGCGCGCGCCCGCGAGGAAGTCGCCGCGTTTCTCAACTGCTCCCCCGAGGAGATCATCTTCACGTCGTGCGCGACCGAATCCGACAATGCCGCGATCCGCGGCACCGCCGACTGGTTCGGCACCGCGACGAAAGTCATCACGACCGCCGTCGAGCATCCGGCCGTCCTCCAGCCCTGCCGCCGCCTGAAGGCGCTCGGCCACACCGTCGTGGAGCTGCCCGTCAACGGCGTGGGCCAGATCGACCTCGACCAGCTGCGCGCCGAGCTGAAGGGAACCACACGCGCGCTCGTCTCGATCATGTGGGCGAACAACGAGACCGGCACGATCTTCCCGATCGAGCAGATCGCCGAGATCTGCCAGGAGTACGGCGCCATCTTTCATACGGACGCGGTGCAGGTCGCGGGCAAGATCCCCGTGGACGTGACGAAAGTCCCCGTGGACATGCTCTCAATGTCGGGCCACAAGTTCCACGCGCCCAAGGGCATCGGCATCTTCTACGTCCGCAAAGGCACGAAAGTGAAACCCTTCCTGCTCGGCGGGCACCAGGAGTCGGGCCGCCGCGCGGGCACCGAAAACGTCCCCTACATCGTCGGGCTCGCCAAGGCGTGCGAACTCGCGCGCATCGGGATGGCGAAGGAGGCGGTCGAGGTCGCCGCGCTCCGCGACAAGCTGGAGGCGGGCATCCTCGCGCAGTGCCCCAACGTCCGCGTCAACGGCGACAAGGCGCACCGCCTGCCCAACACGCTCAACGTCAGCTTCGAATACATCGAGGGCGAGGCCATCGCCTACCACCTGAGCGACCTCGGCATCTGCATCTCGACCGGCTCGGCGTGCGC
Source organism: Kiritimatiellia bacterium (assembly GCA_017412325.1). Lineage (GTDB taxonomy): Bacteria > Verrucomicrobiota > Kiritimatiellia > RFP12 > UBA1067 > UBA1067. Next base: position 5,481 of record JAFPYE010000187.1, read on the forward strand.
GTCGGGCTCGCTCGACCCGAGCCACGTCATTCGCGCGATGGGCGTGCCCTTCATCGCGGTGCACGGCTCGGTGCGCTTTTCGCTTTCGCGCTACAACACGATGGAGGAGGTCGACTACGTGCTGGAGAAACTGCCGCCCGTCATCAAGAACCTCCGCGACCTTTCGCCCTTCGGCCCCGACTCGGACCCCACCACGTTCAAGTGACATGAAAAACGCTCTTTTTGCCATTGCTCTCGCCCTCGCCCTGCTGGGCTGCCGCCGCGCCGACATCCGCACGGTGACGATTGAAATCCCCGACCTCGCGCCCGCGAACCAGCAGCAGGTCGTTTCCGCGCTCGCGAAGTACCAGGGCGTCGAGAGAAATTCCTTCAAATGGGATTTCCAGGCGAAGACGGTGACGCTCGCCTACGACTCGATGCAGGTGGCGCAGACGAACCTGCGCATGGCCATCGAGGAAAAGGGTCTCAAGGTCGTCTATCCGCCCAACACGACCGGCCGCGCCGGCTATTGATCAACTGCCGCCGCCGCGACCGCACGCGGTAAAGGCACTCAAGACCCATATCGCCACCAAACCGACGCCTACTTACGGCTTCTTCCAGTAGGACAGGTATTCGATGTTGCCCATCTCGCGGCCGCGGATAGGCGACTCGGCGAGCCCCAGCAGTTCCAGCCCCAGCGTGCCGGTCGCGAACCGGACAATCTCGTCGCGCGCCGCCCGGCGCAGCGCCTCGTCACGGACAAGCCCGCCCGGCGCATGGCCCTTCCCGACCTCGAACTGCGGCTTGATCAAGGCGACGATCTCGCCGCCTGGCGCGAGCACCGCCGCAATCGGCGGCAGGATCAGCTTGAGCGAGATGAACGAGACGTCCGTCACCGCCAGGGTCGGCGTCCGCGGCAGATCCGCCGCGGCCAGGTAGCGCGCGTTGTAGTTCTCGCGCACCCAGACGC
>JAFPYE010000188.1 GCA_017412325.1 Kiritimatiellia bacterium
GCCGAACGATTCGCCGGCCGCGGCCGCACCTTCGCCTTGTAGAGCCCCTTCGACTCCAGCTTTTCGCCGTCCATCATCAGCCGCCCCTTCGCGAACTGGCCCCAGAAGGTGTCCTCGCCGAGCGCGACCGCCTCCTTCAGCAGCTTTTTCTCCCCCGACGACAGCGGGCTGCCGGACTTCCCGGTGAGGGCGTATTCCATCACCTTGACGCACTGCTTCTGGTTCGCGGTGAAGTGCGCGTCGGAAATTGCCTTGTACTTGTTGACGAGCGCCTGCGGCGAGCCCGACCCCTCCTTCGCGGCCGTCACCTGATCGACCAGCCGGACGGTCTCGTGCTCGTTCATCCGGAAATGCGCAAGCCAGCCGTACTTGTCGCCCGCATCGAGCTTGACGAGCTCGTCCCACTCCTTGCGCCAGCCGTGCGCGCCCTCCGTCAGCTCCTTGAAGTGGAACGACGTGAGCCCCTTCGACGTCATCATCTCCGCCAGGATGTCGAAGCCCTGGCCATAGGCGTCCGCCGCCGCCTCGCCCTTCAGCGTCGCCGCCTTCTTGAAGAGCGCCTCCGCCTCGTCCTTGCGCTTCGTCACCTTGGCGATGGCCCGGGACAGCTTCTCCACGTCCACGTTGTAGGGCACGTTTTCGATCTGCGCGAAGACCTTCATCTCCGGCGTGTAGCAGGTGATCGCCGGAAAGCGCTTCGTGCGGATGAGGAGACTCTGGCAGTCCTCGTTCTTCGCCTTCGCCGCCGCCGTCAGGTTGTCCATGTCGTCGTAGGTCGCAAGGGCGTACTTCTGCGCCACCTTGCCCTTCTTGAACGCGGTGCTTTCAAAGACGCCGCGCACGGATTCGCCCGACACGCACCAGTCGCTGCCGCACTGGAGGATCAGCACGCCCTTCTTCGCGCGCAGCGCCTCCGATTCCACGCTGACCGCCCCCGCCGAGCGGCAGGCGACCAGCAACGCCAGGCATCCGGCCCACGCAATCCAGCTGCGGTTGTTCATCATCCGGCCCACCTTTCCCCGTTACTTCACCAGCTTGTCGCCGAGATAGAACCGCCACGCCTTGACGCAGCCGTTGCGGTGGTTCTGGCGCGGCGTATAGCGGAAGCCCGCGACTTCCGTCTCCGCGCCCAGGTCGACGACGAGGACGTGCGGCCCCTTCGCCTTGTCCGTGCTCCAGCGCGAATGCCAGTAGTTCGAAATATGCCCGTCGATCATGTTCTCCGCCGAGCCGTCCTCCTTCAGCGCCTCTTCGCTGGAAACGTGGACGAACCGCCAGAGGTCGTGCGGCACGCTCGCGCCCTTCGCGTCGAGGAGCTCGAATTCGCCGATGGCCGCCACGTCGCCGCCCGCCCAGGCACTGTCCATCGCAAACGCGAACTGGCGCGCGCGGAACGTCTTGAAATCGGCCGAGCAGTCGGCGCAGCCGTCCGCCGTGTCCTTGAGCCAGATTTCCTGCGCCTGCACGCTGTCCGGGAACGTGCCCTTCGCCGTCGGCGCGGCCGGCAGGGCGAGCGGCGCGTTTTCGCGTTTCGGCGCGGCGATGAAGTCGCACTCGGGGTGCAGCTCGTCGAGGACGGGCGTTTCGACGAACGTGAGCCCCTTCGTCGGCACGTTGCCGGCGAAGTCGAAGACGACGAATTCGTTCTCGCCCGCCTTCAGCCAGCAGCCGGGCACGAACATCGTCTGGGTCGGCCCGATGCCCCAGAAGCGGCCGAGCGGATGTCCGTTCACCCACACATGGCCCTTCTTCCACCCGCGCACCAGAAGGAAGGTGTCGGCGCACGTCGGAAAGGCGACCTTGAAGCGCTTGAAGGTGCAGGGCGTATCGAGCGCAAACGTCGCGCGCACGGCGGGCGGCGCGGGCATCCACTTCTCGACGGGGCCCTGCGCGGCCATCCACCAGTCTTCGAGTTCGCGGCCGTCGAGCGTGACGGGCGGCAGAAGCCCCTTGTGCGCATTGTTCATGGCCGGACCAAAGTTATAGCGGCTCATGTGGGTGACGAACACGCCGAGCGCCTTCATGCCGGCCGGCACCGTGACGCCGCGCGCGGGGAAACGGCGGTCGAGGAAGCCGAGAAACGCGCCCGTGCCATCCGGCGCGAATCCGAAGACCGCCGCCTGGTCGCGGACATGGGCCGCCTTGAGCATGCCGCCCCTTCGGTCTGGCACGGTGGTGTAATACGCGGCGATGCCGTAGCCCTGGCCGAGCCGCTCCATCGCGAGCGGCTTCTTCGCCTCGACGTGCGCGTCGTCGGCGTCGTCGGGCACGACGAGTTCCGCCTCGGCGTCGCTCGTGAACGCCATGAGCGGCAACGGCGCGGGCGGCTCGGGGAGCGCGGCGCGCTCGGCGTCCGTCATGTATTTCTTCAGGAGGTCCCGGAGCGCAAAGAACTTCGGCGTCGCCCGCCCCTGCTCGCTGATGGGCGCCTCGTAGTCGTAGCTCGACGTCTGCGGCGTGAACGGCGCGTTCATGCCCGCCCACCAGCCGAACGTCGTGCCGCCGTGCGCCATGTAGAGCGAGAACGAGCCGCCGACGGACAGCATGTAGTCGATGTCGTCGAGCATCGCCTGGGCGGGCTTGGTGTGGTGCGGCAGCCCCCACGAATCGAACCACGCGGGATAGTATTCGCCGCACATCAGCGGGCCGCGCGGCTGCACCTCGCGCAGCTTCGCAAAGCCGTCCTTCGGGTTCGAGCCGAAGTTCACGACCTTGACGACCTCGTCGATCGCGCCCTTCTTCAGCTGGTAGGCGGGATTGCACGTGAAGATCGGCACGTCGAAGCCCGCCGCGCGCAACGCGTCGTAGAGCGCGCGGATGTACGCTTCGTCATCGCCGAAGAAACCGTATTCGTTCTCGTCCTGCACCATGAGGATGGGGCCGCCGTGCGTGATCTGCAGCTCCCTCAACTCGTCGGCGACGCGCTGCAGATACGCCTTCGCGGGCTCCAGGTAGGCGGGATCGCTCGTGCGCACCTTCACCTTGTCCGCGCCCTTGTCGAGGAGCCACCAGGGAAGCCCGCCGAACTCCCACTCCGCGCAGCAGTAGGGCCCCGGCCGCAGGACGACCCACATTCCCTCCTCCTGCGCGATGCGGCAGAAGGCGGCGACGTCCTTCTCGCCCGTGAAGTCGTAGTGCCCGCGGGTCATCTCGTGGTAGTTCCAGAACATGTAGGCGCAGACGGCGTTCAAGCCCATCGCCTTGCACATCTGGATGCGGTGCCGCCAGTAGGCGCGCGGCACGCGGGCGAAGTGGATCTCGCCGCAGCGGATCTGGAACGGCTGGCCGTCCAGCAGGAACGCATCGCGCTCCATCGACACCTCGAACGTATGCGGCGGCGCGGCAAAACCGCCGCGGAGCAGTCCCGCCACGCACAGGGCTCCAATCAAACGCTTCATCTCTCCCCCTCCCGACGCGGTTGCGCGTCTATTTTGAACCGAGTTTCAGCGCCTGGCGCTTCTGGTTCAAGTCCTCGATTTCGCCCCGGATCTTCTCGAAGTCGATCGTCGGCAGCTCCATTTCGCTCGACGTGTCGTTGCGGCTGCGCAAGGTGAGGACGAGCCGCCCCTTGATCTGCTCCGCGAACGCCAGCACCTCCGCCTCGCGCGGCGTCACCTCTAGCGTGACCGTCGAATAGCTGCTGCCCGAACCGAAGGTCGACTGCTGCGCTTTCGCCGTCTCCTTGCCCGTCGCCAGCACCAGCACGTTCTGGAGGATCGTGCACGTCACGAGGTCGCCGCGCTTCAGCTTGCCTTCGTCGTTCGGGAAGTTGAAGGTGCCGATCACGTCCACGTGGTCGTTCGGCTTCACCATCCCCGAGACCGACGCCGCACCGGTGACGTTGACCGACATCGCCCGCATCTGCTTCTTGACGTCCGCCGAGAGCCGGTGCGACGACGGGTTGCCGCCCTCGACGTCGCTCCAGAACAGCACCTCGCCCTTCTGGCGCATCACGAGCGTCTTGCTGCCCATCACCGAGAGGCGGTCGTCGTATTCCACCGCCTGGCCGACGAGGCCCAGCTTGGGCGCCATGCGCCGCTCGATCTCGTCGTCCGAAAGGACCGTGCCGGCCGGCACGTCCTTCTTGAACACCATCACCTCCATCGTGCCGTAGCGCCGCAGCAGCGCCTCTTTCCGCGCGGCGACCTCCGCTTCCTTCGCGGCCAGGTAGACGCGCGTCAGGACCGCCGCGAGCAGCCCGGCGACGAGACTGACGATGAGGATGATCTTGCGTTTCATCTTAGAAGAGCCCTTTCACCTTGCCGGTTTCGACATCGACGTCGATGCGGCGGTAGGCGGGCGACGCGGACGTGCCCGGCATCAGCTTGATTTCGCCCGCGACCGGCACGATCAGCCCCGCGCCCTGGTAGATGAGAACGTCCTTGACCGGCATGCGCCAGCCGCGCGGACGCCCCAGCAGCTTCGGGTCGTGCGAAAGCGAGTATTGCGTCTTCGCGATGCAGACCGGCAGCTGCGCCGTCTCGGGGTTCGCCTGGAACGCCGCGAGCTTTTCGAGCGCGAGCGGCTCGAAGTCCACGCCGTCGCCGCCGTAGACTTCCCGGACCTGCTTCTCGATGCGGTCCTTGAGCGGCTCGGCGAGATCGCAGAGAAACGCGAAGTTGTTCGGCGCGTCGCACGCCTGGATGACCGCCTCGGCGAGCTCCAGCGCGCCCTCGCCGCCCTTCAGCCAGTGGTCGCTCACCGCGAACGTCGCGCCCGCGCCCTCGGCGACGCGCCGCACGAGGTCGCGCTCCGCCTGCGTGTCGGTGTAGAACGCGTTGAGGCAGACGACCGGCTGCACGCCCGCGCGGCGGATGATGTCGATGTGCGCGAGGAGGTTGTCGCAGCCCTTCTCCAGCAGCTCCAGGTTCTCGGTGGTGTAGACGGGATCGAGCGGAAGCCCGGCCTTCACCGCCGGCGCGCCGCCGTGCGCCTTGAGCGCGCGCACCGTCGCCACGAGCACCACCGCGTCCGGCTTCAGCCCCGAGCAGCGGCACTTGATGTTCCAGAACTTCTCGAAGCCCATGTCGCTCGCGAAGCCGCTCTCCGTCACCACGTAGTCGCCGAGCGCGCAGGCGAGCCGGTCCGCGACGACCGAGTTCTGGCCGATCGCGATGTTGGCGAACGGGCCCGCGTGGACGAACATCGGCTGGCCCTCGATGGACTGCATGAGCGTCGGCTGGATCGCGTTGACCAGCAAGGCGCACATCGCGCCGTCCACTTCGAGATCGGCGGTCGTCACGGGCGCGCCCGACTTCGTGTAGGCGACGATGATCTTGGAGAGGCGCTTGCGCAGGTCCGCGAGGTCGGCGCTCATCGCGAGAATCGCCATCACTTCCGACGCGACGGTGATGTAGAAGCCCGAGTTGCACGTAAAGCCGTCGAGCTTGCCGCCGCGCCCGATCTCGATGTTGCGAAGCCCCTGCGCGCAGAAGTCCATCGCCCAGCGGAACTGGATGCGCTCCGGGTCGATGTCGAGGCGCTTGAGGCCGCGCTCGGCGAGCCACGCGTCGTCGTGGTTGCGCTCGTGCTGCATGCGCGAATTCAAGGCGACCATCGCGAGGTTGTTCGCGTTCGTGATGGCGTCGATGTCGCCCGTCAGCCCCAGCGACAGCGCCGTCAGCGGCACCACCTGCGCGAGTCCGCCGCCCGCCGCGCTGCCCTTGATGTTGAACGTCGGCCCGCCCGACGGCTGGCGCACGCACCCGATCACCTTCTTGCCGAGCTTGCCGAGCCCTTCGACGAGGCCCAGCGTCGTCGTCGTCTTGCCCTCGCCGAGCGCAGTCGGGGTGATGGCGGTCACGTCGATGTACTTGCCGCGCCGCCCCGCGCCCACGCGCTTGAGGACCTTGGTGACGTCCACCTTGGCGAGCACCTTGCCGTAGGGCGTCCATTCGTCGTCCTGGAGGCCCAGTTCGGCGACGAGTTCGGC
>JAFPYE010000189.1 GCA_017412325.1 Kiritimatiellia bacterium
CGCACCAACCTGACCGTCGCCGTCATCACCGGCTACCGCCGCCGCGACCGCTTCGACATGCAGCAGGACGCCATTGCGACGACGCTCCCCGTGGCCGCCGCGAACTGGAGCCTGTGGAAGCACGCGAAGAGCGTCTACCCGCCGCGCGGCTACGCGCATGCGGAAATCGTCCTGTCGCCCGCCGTCACCGCGACGGTCTACGCGGTGCACCTGAAGTCGAACTACGGCGCGACCACCGCCGCCGACCGGTCGGCCAACCGCGCCAAGCGCACGGTCGCGATCCGTCAGCTGATCGACCAGGAGCGGCCCAAGCGCGGCAAATACCGCGCGCCGGTCATTCTCGCGGGCGATTTCAACGCCGACGCGTGGAAGGCCGAATTCGCGGACGAGGAAATCTTCGCGGCGCTCGCCGAGGCGAAGTTCGAGAACGTGCTCGCGGTGCTGCCGGCGTTCAAGCGCGTGACCCACCCGGGGCGCGGCAAATACGGCAACAGCGTGCTCGACTACATCTACCTGCGCGGGCTGAAGTCGGCGGGCGCGCCGTGGGTCTGGCCCGCCGCCGGGATCTCCGACCACAACCCCGTCTTCGTCACGCTCGACACGCCCTGATGCCGACGATTTGATATACTATCTAGAAATGAAGAAAGCGTGGAGCATCCTGCCCGATGAATGGAAGCCGATCCTGACGGAGCGGGGCCTGAGGGCGTTTCGCGCCGATCAGATCCTCCAGGCGCTCTACCGCGACTACATCACCGACTGGGACCAGGCGACGACGCTGCCGAAGGACTTCCGCGAAACGCTGAAGCAGGAGTTTCCGCTCACGCGCGCCGAGACGCTGGAGGTCGCCGAATCGGCGGACGGCACGAAAAAGCTGCTGCTCGGCTTTGCCGACGGCCAGTCGGTCGAAACGGTGCTCATTCCGGCGACGGGCCGCTTCACGCAGTGCATCTCGACGCAGGTCGGGTGCGCGATGGGCTGCGCGTTCTGCGCAAGCGGGTCGCAGGGGGTGGTGCGCTCGCTCACGGCGGACGAGATCGTGGCCGAATACATGGCGGGGCGGCGGCTTGGCGAAATCACCAACATCGTCGTCATGGGCATGGGCGAGCCGTTCGCGAACTACGACGAGACGCTGCGCGCGCTGAAGCTCATCAACGCGGGGCGCGGGCCGAACCTCGGCGCGCGGCACATCACGCTGTCGACGTGCGGCGTCGTGCCCGGCTTCGCGCGGCTGGCGGACGAGGGCATTCAGTTCGAGCTGTCGGTTTCGCTCCACGCGCCGAACGACGCGCTCCGCTCGCAGCTGATGCCCGTCAACAAGCGCTGGCCGCTCGACGAGCTCCTGGCCGCGTGCGCCGACTACACGGCGAAGACGAAGCGCATCATCACGTTCGAGTACACGGTCATCAAGGGCGTGAACGACTCGCGCGCCTGCGCGGAAGAGCTGGCGCGGCAGGTCCGCCGCGTGCCGATGGCGAAGGTCAACCTGATCCCGCTTTCGCCCGTCGCGCACCGACCCGACTTCCAGACGCCCGACGAGGCGACGCTGCTGATGTTCCTCGACGTTCTCATGAAGCACCACGTGCAGACGATGCTCCGCCGCTCGCGCGGCAAGGACGCGAACGCCGCCTGCGGCCAGCTGCGCCTGCGGCACCTCGCGACGTGACGATTTTTCCCACACGGCAAACAGGAAACAGGACATGGACAAACTCATCGCATCCTTCCAGGTCGACCACACGCGCATCGGTTACGGCATTTTCGTCAGCCGCCGCGATGTGGTGAACGGCGCCTACATCACCACGTTCGACATCCGCATGAAGCGGCCCAACGCCGAGCCCGCGATCCACCCGAACGCGATGCACACAATCGAGCACGTGGTGGCGACCTATCTGCGCAACTCGTCGTTCCGGGACCATGTCGTCTACTGGGGGCCGATGGGGTGCCTCACCGGGTTCTACTTCATCACCTCGACGGCGCACGAGATCCAGCCGCGCGAGATCGAAAAGCTGATCCGCGCCGCGTTCCGCCATCAGGCGAACTACAAGGGCGCGGTGCCGGGCGCGACGCCCGTCAACTGCGGCAACTGGCAGCTGCACGACCTGGCGATGGCGAAATTCGAGGCCAAGGCGTTCCTCGCGAAGGAGTGGGCGTTCGACTATCCGCCCGCGCGGCGCGTCAAGGCCGGCGCGCGCACGTTCTTCGACGCCTGACGAGAAACAGGGAGAGACCAATGACGACAGACGGGACAAGGGGCGGCTTCGCGACAATCGACGCGGCGCGGGACTATTTCTCCGACGACAGGTTCGCCACCGAAAACGGGATGACGCTTGACGAGCGGGACGCGGAGCACGCCGTCACGAGCCTGACGCTGGGCGCGCGGCACCGGAACGCGTTCGGCGGCGTGATGGGGGGCGCGATCTTCACGCTGGCGGACTTCGCGTTCGCCGCGCTGACCAATGACCGCACGCGCGTCGTCGTCGCCCAGCAGGTCAGCATCAACTATCTGTCGCCGCCGAAGGGCGGACGGCTCGTCGCCACCGCGCGCTACAAGAAGGACGGGCGGTCCTCCTGCGTCGTGAATGTTGATATCGTCGACGAGACGGGGCGCGACGTCGCGCAGTTCGTCGGCACGGGCTTCAAGCTGGCGGCAAATGGCGGGACCTCCGACGGGAAGGGGGCGCGGCCATGCTAAAGATGCTCCAGCGCGCGTCGGCGTTTCTGGCCACGTGGACGCCGGCGGTCGTGGCGGCGGCGGCGGTGTTCGCCTACTTCGTCCCGGCGGCGTTCGGCTGGGTGCGCGGCACGGCGCAGACGGCCGTCCTGGGCGCGATCATGCTGACGATGGGCATGACGCTCAAGGCGGAGGATTTCCGCATCCTCGCGGCGCGGCCGCTCGACATCGCCATCGGCTCGCTCGCGCAGTTCACGCTGATGCCGCTCATCGCCTGGGCGCTCGTGCACCTGCTGGGCCTGCCGAAGGGGCTGGGAGTGGGGCTGATCCTCGTGGGCTGCTGCCCGGGCGGCGTCTCGTCCAACATCATGACCTTCCTCTGCAAGGGGGACGTGGCGTATTCGGTGGGCCTGACGACGCTGTCGACGCTGGCCGCGCCGCTCATGACCCCGCTCCTGATGCTGTGGATCGCGGGCGAGAGCGTGAACGTGGACGCGCTCGGGATGTTCAAGTCGATCCTGTTCGTCACGCTGCTGCCGGTGGGCGGCGGCTTCGCGCTCAATTCGGCGTTCGGCGGGCGCGCGGGCTACCGCGAGGCGCTGAAGACGATGCCGGGACTGGCGGTGATTGCGCTCGCGTTGATCGTGGGCGGCGTCGTCTCGGCGCACGGCAGCGCGATCGTCACGTCCGGCGCGCTCATCTTCGTGGCGGTGTTCCTGCACAATTCGCTGGGCTACGTCCTCGGCTACGTGACGGGGGTGGCCGTGCGCTTCTCGAGCGCCAAGCGGCGGACGGTCTCCATCGAGGTGGGCATGCAGAACGCCGGGCTTGCGACGGTGCTTGCGGCGCGGCACTTCCCGGCCCTGCCGGAGGCGGCCATCGCCTCCGCCGTTTCGTGCGTCTGGCATTCGGTCTCCGGCGCGCTCCTCGCGGGCGTCTTCAATGCCGTCGACGGGCTGCTGCGGAAAAAGCGGTAGGCGGCGGAAAAGGCGGCAAAAGAATGAAGCGCTCGGAGAAATCCGGGCGCTTCGCTTCTTGCTAAGAGAAAAATCCTTAGGCTTCGGGCTTGGTCTTCTTCAACCCAAGTCCACGGCAGCCTTCCTTCCATTCCCCGCGCTTCTGGAGAAGGTTGACGCGCTCGAAACGCTTGAGGACGTTGCGCTTCGACGTGATCTTGCCGGAACCCTTAAGAGATGCATGCTGGCTCATTTGTGTCTTTTCCTTTCAAGTGGCCGATAGTATATCATTTTTATTCGGCGGTTTCAACGGGGGTCTCGGGCGCTTCGGCAGGGGCCGCGGCGGGGGCCTTCGGCTCCTCCGGCGGCGGCAGCAGCTGCTTGAACTCGCCGGTGGCCTCGACGTTCGCCGCGCGGATGCACGCGAGGGCGAAGTCGCCCATCGCCTGGCGGTTGTTGTTGCGCTTGAGGAAGTCGACGACCTCGTTCAGCTCGGGGACCTTCTGCGCCTCGCCGGTCTTGATGAGGATGTGGCTCGCCTGCACCTTCTCGGGCGCGGCGGGCTGGTCGTCCTTCGCCTCGACGGCGGGCGTCTTCTTCGTCGTCAGCACGAGGTGGTAGCCGAACTGCGTCTTCACCGGCTCGGAGACCGTGCCGACCTCCTGCTCGAAGGCGACCTTGTCGAACTCCGGCACCATCTGGCCGTGCGTGAACTCGCCGAGGTCGCCGCCTTTCCGCCCCGACGGGCAGGCGGAGTGCGCCTGGGCCAGCTCCGCGAACTTCGCGGGCATCTCCTCGGCGGGCAGCGCGTCGAGCTGCTGCTTGAATTCGACGAGCTTCGCGCGCGCCTGCTCGTCGGTCAGCACCTTCGCGTTCTCCGCGACGATGCGCTCGACGATCTTCTGCGCGTCGGCGGCGTAGTCGGTCGCGTCCTTGTCGATCACCTCGCCCTTGATCATCTTCTCGACGGCGAGACTGGCCTTCAGCCGCGCAAGCGTGCGGTCCTTGCCGAGCGGCGCCTTCGCCAGCAGCTCGTCCAGCGTCTTCGGCGCATCCGGCGCCCCGCCGACCGACGCGAGGATTTCGGCCTCGCGCGCCTGGACGTCCGCATCCGTAATCGTATAGCCGAGCGCCGCCGCCTTCGCGCCGAGCGTCTGCTCGACCAGGAACTCCTGCGCGAGCTGGAGCGCGATGGTGTGCCGGACCCGATCAAGCTGTTCCGGCGGAATGTCCGCGCCCTGCGCCGCGAGGATCGTCGCGATGTCCGCGTCGATCGCGCCGCGCGTCAGTTTCGCGTCGCCGACCGACAGGACGACTTCGTTCGGGTCCGTCGCCGTCGCCGCCGCAGCAGCCGGCGTCGCGTGCGTCTCGGCCTCGCCCGCCGTGCAATTTTCCTTGTCGCAGCAGCCCGCCGCGACGATCGTGGCGGCCGCAACCAGCGCCGCGCCAACTGTCGTCATCTTTGCCATCTTGTTTTTCTTTCCCTTGTCCGTTTTCACGAAATCACCTTCAGGACCGACCGCCGCGCATCGACGGCAGAATCCAGGTGGAACGCATAGAATACACCAAACACCCGCGCCGCGTCTAGCAGAATTTCGGTCTTTTTTTCGCCGCGCGGATTTTCGAGGCACCGCGCGACCGCCGCCGGGACGGGAATCGTCCGCTCGCCGCGCAGCGTCGCCGTGCCGCCGCCCAGCTCGATTTCGGGCAGAAGCCCAGCGAGTTTCAGCACGTTGCGCTCGAATTCCAGGAGCTCCCCGACGAAGAACGCGGTGGTGTCTTCCGCCGCGCCGCGCCCCGCGAGCGCGTCGAGCGACGCTTCCAGCAGCCGCCGCCAGTCCGCCGCCTCCGGACCCTGTGGCGCGTGGTCGGAGACGCTTGCGCGGAAATAGCCCGCGAGCGCGAGCGCGCGGTAGTCGCCGCGCAGCCCCTCGCGGAAGACGAGCGGCGTGCACTCCCTGAGCGCGTGCAGTTCGCCCTTGCCGCGCGCGTAGTAGACGATCTCGCACGTGTAGTTGAGGTCGTACTGGCCGAGGAAGAAGCTCTTCGGGCGGACGGCGCCCTTGACGACGGTCGTCACCTTGCCGGTCGGCGTCAGCCACTGGACGATGTGGCTCGTGCGCGACCACGGCACGATGCGCAGGCAGACGGCCTCGGCCTTGACGGTCTCGCCCGCCATCAGACGGGATCCCCCGCGAGGACGTGCCCGTGCACGTCCTTGACCGCGATCTCGACGAGGTCCCGGCGGCGGATTTGCCGCGCCCCCTTGCCGCGCGCGCGTGTGTACGCGTTTGCCTTTTCCTCGCCGACCTCGCACCAGACGTATTCGGACGTCCAGCCCGCGAGCCGCTGTTCGTCCTCGACGACGATCATGACCGTCTTCCCCTTGAAGCCGTTGACGAACCGGACGCGCGCCGTCTCGCCCTGGTCGGCGATGAGGCGCGCGCGCGCGTGGCGGATCTCGCGCGGCACGGCGTTCGGCAGGCGCGCCGCGACGGTGCCGGGCCGCTCGGAGAAGGGGAAGACGTGGTACTTGTTGAAGGGCAGCCGCGTCAGCAGCGACTGGGTGGCGAGGAAGTCGTAGTCCATCTCGTCGGGGAAGCCGGTCAGGATGTCGCACCCGAGCCCGAGGCCCGGCATCAGCCGCTCCGCCTCGTGGACGAGCGCGGTCACGTCGCGCGTCGTGTAGGGCCGCCGCATCGCGCCGAGGATGCGGTCCGACCCCGACTGCACGGGGATGTGCAGGTAGCGGCAGACGTTGGCATGCGCGGCGGCGGCGCGTACCGTCTCCAGCGCGACGGGCGACGGCTCCAGCGAGCCGCGGCGGACGCGGAAGCCCGTGCCGCCGTCCAGCTCGGCGCGCGCGGCGACGAGCTCCGGCAGGCGTCGGCCCTGCGAGAGGTAGTGCGACAGGTTGCAGCCGGTCTCGACGAGTTCGCGGTAGCCCGCGTCGAGGAAGCGCTTGGCGTCGTCCAGCACGGTGTCGAAGTCGACCGCGGCGCTTTTGCCGCGGAACTGCGGGACGATGCAGAACGCGCAGCGGCCGTTGCAGCCGTCCTGCACCTTCAGGTAGGCGCGCGCGGTGCGCGTGGCGGTGGCGGGCTTCACGTCGCGGAGCAGGCTTTCGTTGCGCCGGTCCTTGAGGCAGCCGGTCACGACGAGCCG
>JAFPYE010000190.1 GCA_017412325.1 Kiritimatiellia bacterium
GCCGGGCGTTCGCGGCGGACGCGCGGCGCGGCGCTTCTGCCGCGCGGCGACTCCGCGCACGGCCCGTCGATTTCAGCGTGCCGACGGCGGGGGAGCTGACGCTCGCGAAGGACATCAACCAGACGCAGCTCGCGCTCGGCTACCGCACGTTCGGCGTGACCGATCCGCGCCGCTACGCCGCGTCGGTCGTCGATGCGATTCTGGGGCGCGGGATGATGAGCCGCCTCTTTCAGGAGGTGCGCGAAAAGCGCGGGCTCAGCTACGACATTTCGTCGCGGATGCAGTTTTTCGCGGATGCGGGGCTTTTCTCGGTCACGGCGGGGCTGGACGCGGCGAAGGCGTGCGAGGCGCTCGCGACCATCGACCGCGAGATTGCGAAGCTGTGCGCGCGCGGCGTTTCCGCCGCGGAGCTGCGGCGCACCCAGGAGTTTATGATCGGGAACTTCCGCCTGTCGCAGGAGAAGATGGTGACGCGGATGTTCCACCTCGGCTCGACGCTGCTCGCGTTTGGGCGGCCGGTCGGGATCGAGGAGCAGATCGCCGCCGTCCGCGCCGTGACGCCGGGCGAGGTGCGCGCCGTCGCGCGCGAGATGTTCCGCCCCGAGAACCGCTGCGTCAGCTGGGTCGTCCCAAAGCGCTGATGCGATTGCGGGCCGACGCCGCTTGGATTCTAGGGATTCTAGGCCGCGGCCGATTGGCCGCTGATCTAGGCCGCCCGCGGACGCGGGCTATTCTAGGACGCGCGGCTTTGCCGCGCTAGTCTAGATTGACTAGATAAGTGGCGGTTACGGCGAAGGCGAGTGGAGTGGCGCGCAGAATAAAAATGAGAATTCGTTGCGGAAATTCTTCTGGGCATAAGGCGGAGGGGCGGAGGCAGTTGAAGGTGCGGGACGGCTGTGATATACTACCGCCCATCATGGCACTGAAGAAGACAGCACAGAAGAAAGCCGCGACGAAGAAGGTCGCGCAGAACGTCGTCCAGAAAATCCTCGCCGCGCACCTCGTCGAGGGCAATCCCGCCACCGACGCGGAACTCGGCATCCATATCGACCAGACGCTCACTCAGGACGCGACGGGCACGATGGCCTACCTACAGTTCGAGTCGATGGGCGTCGCCCGCGTCAAGACCGACATTTCGGTGAGCTACGTCGACCACAACACCGTGCAGATCGGCTTCGAGAACGCCGACGACCACGACTTCCTCCAGTCGATCGCGAAGAAATACGGCATCGTCTACTCGAAGTGCGGCAACGGCATCTGCCACCAGCTGCACCTGGAGCGCTTCGGCAAGCCCGGCACCACGCTCCTCGGCAGCGACTCGCACACGCCCACCGGCGGCGGCATCGGCCAGATTGCCATCGGCGCGGGCGGCATCGACATCGCCGTCGCGATGGCGGGCGGCGCGTTCCACATCCCGACGCCGAAGGTGCGCGCCATCGTGCTCAAGGGCAAGCTCCGCCGGGGCGTCTCGGCGAAGGACGTCATCCTGAAAGTGCTGGAGAAATACGGCACGAAGGGGAACGTCGGCTGGATCTTCGAATACACCGGCGACGGCGTCAAGACGCTCGACGTGCCGTCGCGCGCGACGATCACCAACATGGGCGCGGAGCTCGGCGTGACGACGAGCGTCTTCCCGTCCGACAAGGTGACGCAGCAGTTCCTCGCGGCGCAGGGGCGCGCGGGCGACTTCACGGAAATCGTCGCGGACAAGGGCGCGACTTACGACGACACCTTCACCATCGACCTCGCGAAGGTGGAGCCGCTCATGGCCGCGCCGCACAGCCCCGGCAACATCGTGACCGTCAAGTCGATGAAGGGGACAAAGGTCAACCAGATCCTGATCGGCTCGTGCACCAACTCGTCCTACCGCGACATCCGCACGGTCGCGCTCTACCTCAAGGGACATCACGTGGCGGACGACGTGGAAGTCGGCATCGCGTGCGGCTCGCGCCAGGTCATCAACATGCTCGCGAAGGACGGCTCGCTCGCGATCCTGCACGCGGCGGGCTGCCGGATGCTGGAGAACGCGTGCGGCTTTTGCATCGGCGCGCACATGAGCCCGCGGACGGGCGCGGTGTCGCTGCGCACCAACAACCGCAACTTCGAGGGCCGCAGCGGCACGAAGTCGGCGCAGGTCTACCTCGTCTCGCCCGAGACGGCGGCGGCGAGCGCGCTGACGGGCCGCGTGGAGCTGCCGACGCAGCACCCGGTCGCCGCGGTGCCGAGCCCGAAGAAGTTCCCGGTCGACGACGCGCTCTTCCTCTACCGCGCGACGGCGGGCAAGGGCGTGAAGGGGACGGAAATCGTGCGCGGGCCCAACATCGCGCCGGTGCCGAAGGGCGTGCCGCTCGCGGACGACCTCGCGGGCGTCGTGGCGATCAAGGTCGGCGACAAGATCACGACCGACCACATCATGCCGGCGGGCGCGCGGCTGAAGTTCCGCTCGAACATCCCCGCCTACGCGAAGTTCGTCTTCGAGCCGTGCGACCCGAAGTTCCACGACATCTGCCAGGCGAACCAGAAGGCCGGATTTGCCAATGTCATCGTCGCGGGCGAAAGCTACGGCCAGGGGTCGAGCCGCGAGCATGCGGCGCTCTGCCCGATGTATCTCGGCGTCAAGGCGGTCGTCGCCAAGTCCATCGAGCGCATCCACCGCGCGAACCTCGTCAACTTCGGCATCGTGCCGTTCACGTTTGCGGACGCGGCGGACTACGACAAGCTGGCGGCGGGCGACCGGTTGGAGCTCAAGGGCATCCGCGCGGCGGTCGCGGGCGACGGGCGGCTCGCGGTTCGGACCCAGGCGGGCACGATCACGCTCCAGACGGCGCTTTCGGACCGCGAGAAGGCGATCATCCTCGCCGGCGGGCTGCTGTGCCTGAAGTGACGGAGAGA
>JAFPYE010000028.1 GCA_017412325.1 Kiritimatiellia bacterium
GCACGAGGATCCCGAGGTGCCGAACTACGGCACGCCGGGGACGAAGCTCGTGCTGAAGCCCGGCATGACCATCGCCATCGAGCCGATGATCGCGCTGACGAAGGCCGGCGAACGCACGGACGTGCTCGCGGACGGCTGGACGGTCGTCACGCGCGACCGCTCGCTGGCCGCGCATTTCGAGCACACCGTCGCCATCACCGACGACGGCTGCGAAATCTTGACTTTGCCGGCGGACTATCCCTGAAGTCCTTAAGCCCGAAGGCGCTCCGGTCGAATGGCGGCTGATTGCTTGGGGGCGGATGGTCCGTCGGCGGTATTTGAGAAGGAAGAAACATGGTACAGATCGACAAGGAAAACTGCAAGGCGTGCGGGCGCTGCGTGGCGGCGTGCCCGAAGAAGTGCCTGGCGCTCGGCGACGAATTCAACGCGATGGGCATTCGCGCCGTGAAATACACGGGTGCGGGCTGCGTCAGCTGCGGCCTCTGCTTCTACAACTGCCCGGAACCCTATGCAATCAAGGTGGTGAAGGAATGACGAAGTTTGTCAAAGGCAACGAGGCGGTGGTCATCGGCGCGCTCTACGCGGGCTGCGACCTCTATTTCGGCTATCCGATCACGCCTGCGAGCGAAATCGCGCATGGCGCGGCGAAGTGGTTCCCGATGCTGGGCCGCACGTTCGTGCAGGCGGAGTGCGAGACGGCGAGCGTCAACATGATGTTCGGCGCGGCGGCGGCGGGCAAGCTCTGCATGACGGCGACGAGCGGCCCCGGCTTCTCGCTGATGCAGGAGGGGCTGAGCTACCTCGCGGGCGCGGAGCTGCCGGCGGTCGTCGTGAACGTCAACCGCGCGGGCCCGGGGCTCGGCAACGTCTATCCCGAGCAGTCGGACTACACGCCCGCCGTGAAGGGCGGCGGCCACGGCAACTACCAGACCTTCACCCTCGCGCCCGCCAGCGCGCAGGAGATGTGCGATTTGACCATCAAGGCGTTCGAGATGGCGGCGAAGTGGCGCACGCCCGCCGTCGTGTTCGCGGACGGGCTGCAGGGGCAGATGATGGAGTCGGTCGCGCTCCCCGCGGCGGAAGTGCCGCGCCCGGACTTCAGCGCGTGGGCCGCGCAGGGCGAGCCGAAGACGCGCGCGAACCTCGTCAAGTCCATCTTCCTCGACGCGCACGCGCAGGAGGTCTTCAACGAAAAGCTCCAGGCGAAATACGAGGCGATGCGCGCGGACGCGCTGGCCGAAAGCTGCCTCGCGGACGATGCGGACATCCTGCTCGTCGCGTTCGGCATCGGCGCGCGGATCGCGCGGACGACGGCCGAGACGCTGCGCAAGCAGGGCGTCAAGGCGGGCTGCTTCCGTCCGATCACGCTCAACCCGTTCCCGCGCGAACAGCTCGCGGCGGCGGCGAAGGGCCGGAAGATCCTCTCCCTCGAGATCGACGCGGGGCAGTTCGCGGACGACGTGCGGCTCAATCTCGCCAAGGCGGGGCTGGGTGCGGAGGCGGCTGCGGTGAAGATGATCCACCGCATGGGCGGCGAGGTTGTCACGGTCGATGACGCGGTCAAGGCCGCAAAGGAGCTGCTGTAATGGCGACGATTGAACAGAAGGGCATGTACAGGAGCTTCCCGCGCAGCGGGAAGGACGTCAGCTTCACCCACTACTGCCCGGGGTGCGGCCACGGCATCATCAACAAGCTGATCGCCGAGGCGTGCGCGGAGTTGGGCCTCCAGGACCGGACGATCTTCGTCGATCCCGTCGGCTGCGGCGTCTTCACCTACTACTACTGGGACGCGGCCCACATCTCGGCGGCGCACGGGCGCGCGAGCGCGGTGGCGACCGGCACGTGCCGGGCGCGGCCGGACGCGGTGACGATGGCCTACCAGGGCGACGGCGACCTGGGCGCGATCGGCTTCAACAACGCGTTCCAGGCCGCTTCGCGCGGCGAGCGCTTCGGCTGCATCTTCGTCAACAACTCGCTCTACGGCATGACCGGCGGGCAGATGGCGCCGACGACGCTGGACGGCGAGACGACGACGACCACGCCGTTCGGGCGCGACCCGGCGCTCACCGGCCATCCGCTCCACGTCTGCGAAGTCTTCAACCAGCTCGCCGCGCCCGTCTACATCGCGCGCGTGTCGGTCGCCGACACCCGCCGCATCCTGCAGGCGAAGCAGGCGATTCGCAAGATGTTCGAGATCGAGCGCGACGGCAAGGGCTACGCGCTCCTCGAAATCCTCGCGCCGTGCCCGACGAACTTCCGCATGACCGCCGAGAAGGCGGCGCAGTTCTGCATCACGGAGATGGAGAAGGAATATCCGCTCGCCGTCTTCCGCGACGTGACGAAGGACGCGACGCCGCTGGTGCCGCGCGACGTGCCGCGCGCCGCGGACTGCGCGGCGCTGTTCGCCGAAAAGACGGTCGTGCCGCCGGCGGCGGACGATCCGGCCATTGCGGAAAAGCGCTTCAAGTTCGCGGGCTACGGCGGGCAGGGCGTCCTGTCGCTCGGGCTCACCGTCGCGGAAGCGGCGCGGCTGGAGCGGCGGCACACGCTGTGGTTCCCGAGCTACGGGCCCGAACAGCGCGGCGGCAGCGCCAACTGCTCCGTCGTCGTGTCCGGAACGCCCATCGGCTCGCCGACGGTGGAGCATCCCGACGTCCTCGTCTGCATGAACCAGCCGTCCTACGAGCGCTTCGTCGGCGACGTGGTGAAGGGCGGCACCGTGATCGTGGACGAGACGGTGCCGCTGACCGTCGCGCCGCCGGAGGGCGTCACGGTCGTGCGCTGGCCGGCGATCCGCCTGGCGGAGGAATTCGGCGTGCCCAAGGCGGCGAACACGATGATGCTCGCGGCGCTGAAGAAGCTGGCCTGCACGGGGCTGTCGGGCGCGAGCCTGGAGGCGGCGCTCGTCGCCAGCTTCAAGAAGAAGCCCGAGCTCGGCGAGAAGAACCGCGAGCTCCTGCGGAAAGCCGAGGCGCGTGAAGGTTAAGTTCTACATCAACGCGGAAAAGCCCGCGGCGCGCGCGGCGGCGAAGGAGCTGAAGGCGCTTGCCGCGTCGTTCGGGCTGACGGTCGCGGCGCGCGGCAGGGCCGACGCGGTCATCGCGCTCGGCGGCGATGGCACAATCCTGCGCGCCGTCCACGAATGCGCGGGCGTGCCGGTGCTCGGCTTCAACCTCGGCGGGCTCGGGTATCTGTCGAGCGTCGGGCGCGGGGATTTCGGCACGGCGCTCCAGATGCTGGCCGCCGGCCGCTTCACCGTGTCGGAGCGGACGATGCTGGAGGTGCGCAAGGTCGGCGCGCGGCGGCGCAAGCTGGCGCTGAACGACGTCGTCGTCGTGCGCGAGCTTTCCGGCCATGCGGCGGTTTTGGATCTGGAAGTGGACGGCAGCCCGGCGACGCGCTACATGGCGGACGGGCTCGTCATCGCGACGCCGACCGGCTCGACGGCGTATTCGCTCGCGGCGGGCGGGCCGGTCGTGATGCCGGATTCGCGGAGCTTCGCGGTGACGCCGATGAACCCGCACGCGCTCGCGGTGCGGCCGCTCGTGGTCAGCGACGCGGTGCGGCTGACGGTCACGTCGCGGCGGCGGAACGGCCGCGCGGAGAAGATCGGCGTCTATGCCGACGGCGAGGGCGTGTTCCAGCTGGACGGCGACGAGGCGGTGATCGTCGCCAAGGCGCCCATCGGCGCGAAGATGATTGCCCTCGAGGGTTCCGATCCCTACGAGACGCTGGGCCGCAAGCTCGGCTGGAGCGGCACGTCCGTCCGCTCCTGAGCGGCGGGCGAAGGTGAACGAAAACGACGTCAAGGAGGATAACGATGAAGAAACTGCTGATTCCCGTGTTCGCGCTCTGCGCGGCCGCCGCGTGCGCCGACATCTACATGGCGGGCGACTCGACGATGTGCAACTATGCGCCGCGCCAATACCCGCAGCAGGGCTGGGGACAGGCCCTTGCGCTCTACATGAAGGACCCCGACCAGCTGCACAACTGGGCGATCGGCGGGCGGAGCGCCCGGAGCTACAGGGACGAAGGGCGCTGGCAGAAGCTCGTGGACGCGCTCGCGGCGGGCGACTACGTCATCATCGCGTTCGGCCACAACGACTCGAACAAGGCGAAGAAGGAGCGCTATTCGTCCGTCCCCGACTACAAGGAGCTGATGAAGGGGTTCGTGGCGGACGTGCGCGCGAAGGGCGCGACGCCGATCTTCGCGACTTCGATTCCGCACTCGGGCGGGTTCAGCCAGAACGCGGACGGCGTTCTCTCCGTGCGCGGCGGCGCGGCGGGCATCGGGCCATACGTGGGCGCGACGCGCGAACTCGGCGCGGAGCTGGGCGTGCCGGTCCTCGACCTCAACAAGTTCGCGTGCGAGGACTTGCCGAAGCGCGGTCTTGAAAAGGCGAACAAGCTTTACATGCGCATCCAGCCCAACGAATACAAGAACTACCCGAACGGCAAGGGCGACGGCTGCCACACGCGCGACACGGGCGCGTACTACTTCGCGACGGCGGCGGTCAAGGCCGCCCGCGAGCAGAAACTCGGCGTGTGCGAACTGTTCAAGCCGTTTGCCGCAGTCCAGTTCACGCCGATTCCGTGGGGCGGCCCCGGCAGCGACGCGCAGCCGATGAAGGACGACTTCTCGAAAGAGGAGATCGGCTACGCGAACGGGGACGTCGAGAAGAAGTAACCGAGACGGAGGGACGCACCCATGAACAGAATCGCACGTTGGGCGCTGGTGGTCGCGCCGCTCGTCGCGGGCGCGGCGGGCGACAGCGTCACGTATCGCGGGCTCTTCATCAACGACGAGGACTGGGGGCTCCGTCCGTGGGCCGTACAGCACTTTGGCAAGCGGCAGCAGATCGGCACAGAGGTCTACGAAAAGGTCTTCGACCTCATGGCGGCGGACGGGCTGAACCTCCTGTGGCCCGCGATGCACGAGGGCGGCTACGAGTTCGTCTCGCGTCCCGAGAACATGGCGCTCGCGGCGGCGCGCGGCATCCGCATCGGCACGAGCCACTGCGAGCCGATGCTCCGCAACAACTGCTACATCCCGAAGCGCGACCATCACCTGTGGAGCTGGACGAAGCACAGGGACTTCGTCACGGACTACTGGCAGTGGGCGGTGGACCGCTACGCGACGAACGACGTCCTCTGGACGATCGGCATGCGCGGCATCCACGACGGAAAGATGAACGACGGCGCGACGACGGAGGAGAAGATCGCGATCCTCGAGGACGTCTTTGCGGCACAGTGCGGCATGTTGGAGGCGGCGGGCGCGGGCGACGCGCCGAAGCTGTTCGTCCCGTACAAGGAAGTGCTGCCGATCTACAACGCGGGGCTGAAGGTGCCGAAGGGGACGACCATCATGTGGGTCAACGACAACTTCGGCTACGTGCGGCGGCTGGGCGGCCCGCAGTGCGACGGGTACGGGCAGGGCATCTACTGGCACGCGAGCTACCACGGACGGCCGCACGGCTACATCCACCTCTGCACCGTGCCGCCCGCGTTCATGTGGTACGAACTCGTGGCGAAGTGCTGGGAGAACGGCGTGCGGGACGTCTGGATGGTGAACGCGGGCGACGTCTTCCAAGCTGACATCATCCTCTACGCGCTCGGCCGGTTCGCCGCC
>JAFPYE010000004.1 GCA_017412325.1 Kiritimatiellia bacterium
CCGGTCCCGCATCCGCCGCCGCGGGCGCGTCCGCGCCGGTCGCGGGCGCCCCGCCCAGCCCTAGGTCGACCCGCTCCGCAACCGCCGGCGGTTTCTCTACCTCTGTCTTTTCAACCTTTTCAACCTTTTCAACGGGCGGCGGCTGGCCGACAAAGCCCTCCGGCACGACCTGAATCAGCGTCGCGCCGACCTCGATCCGGTCGCCGGACCGGAGCGTACGGACCTCCAGCCCGATGTTCTCGCCGTTGACGAGCGTGCCGTTCGCGCTGGCGAGATCGAGGACGGTGAGTTCGCCCGCGGCATTGCGCTCAAACATCGCATGGCTGCGCGACAGCTCCTCGTCGGGGATGGCGACGTCGCTCGTGGACGCGCGCCCGAGGCGCAGGCCGCCTTTCGGCACCGCGAAGCGCCGGCCCGCCAGCGAGCCGTTGACAATCAGCAATTCGCATTGATCTGACATTCCTTCTCCTCCCACGTTAAAGCAGTTCACGCAGCGCCTGCGCCAGCACCGGGCCCATCAAGATGAGGAAGACCGCCGGGAAGATGCAGAGCATCAGCGGGCCCAGCATCTTCGTCGGCGCTTCCGCCGCGAGCTTTTCCGCGCGGTCGAACCGCCGCGCGCGCAGCTGCTCGGACTGGATGCGCAGGATCGCGCCGATCGACACGCCCAGCTCGTCCGCCTGGATGAGCGCGAACGCAACCGACCTCAGGTCCGGCTGGCGGCACCGTTCCGCCATGTTGCGCAGCGCCTCGCGGCGCGAGGAGCCGACCTGGATCTCCTTCGTCATCCGCAACAGCTCCTCGTTCAGCGGATCGAGCTTGCGCGACGCGCAGTTGCGCTGCAGGGCGCTGATGAAGTCCATGCCCGCCTCGACCGACAGCGTGAGGACGTCAAGCACGAACGGCAGCGCCTTCAGGATCGCGAGGTGCCGCTTTTTCAGCGTGGCCCGGAGCCACATCATCGGCTGCAGGTAGAAGAGCGCAACCACCAGCAGGCAGAGCGGCAGGCGCAGGGTCACCACCAGCGAATCCGGCGGCAGCAGCGACCCGAGCAGGACGACGCCGAGGCAGCCGAGCGTCCCCAGGACGAGCGGCGTCAGCATCTTCAGCGCGACAAACTCGCGCCCGGACAGAAGCCCCTCAAAACCGGCGGCGACGAGCATCTCGTTTGCTTTTTCGATCTGCGGCGCAAACGCGCGGCGCGCGAGAAGCCCATCCAAGTTGCCGACGAACGGCAGGAGCAGCTTGAAGACGACGGGCAACGACCGCGCCTGGCGGCGCCCGTCCGCGAGCGTCACGTACGTGACTTCGCCCGCGACGTTCGCGAGATACCAGCCGAGCCCCGCGGCCGCGACGGCCCACGCCGCCATCAACGCGATTTCGACCGTGTCCATGTCAGCTCACCACCGTTCCGCCGCCCGCGAGGGCGTCTGGCGACAGCACGCCGCCGCACGCGCCGGGTTCGCCCGCAAAGAGGATCATGCCCTCCGACACGCCGACCGACATCTTGCGCGGCGCGAGGTTGGCGACGAAGACGACTTCCCTTCCAACCAGCTTCTCCGGCTCGGGATAGGCCGCGCGGATGCC
>JAFPYE010000029.1 GCA_017412325.1 Kiritimatiellia bacterium
CCTGCACGACCTTGCTGCCGTCGAGCGGCGTATCGCCGTCGATCTCCTCGCCGTTGACGTAGGTGCCGTTGGCGCTGTGCAGGTCCTTGATCGACACGGCGCCGTCGCGGACGGAGATGAGCGCATGGCGTTCGGAGACGTCGGGGAAGTCGAGGCGGATCTTGCACATCTCGCCGCGCCCGATAAACCAGTTGCCGTCGGTCAGTTCGCGCGTCTCGCGCTCGCCGTTGATGAGTGTCGTCAGTTGGAGCATGGCGAATAGTCTATCACATCGCCACGCGCGCGCGCAAGCGGCAAACCGCCGCCCTTCGCTACTTCCCCATCGCCAGCGCCACGCCGCACGAGCAGCCCAGCCGGGTCGCGCCGGCGGCGATCAAGGCCAGCGCTTCGTCGCGCGTGCGGATGCCGCCCGCCGCCTTGACGCCCATCTTGCGCCCGACCGCCTTGCGCATCAGCTTCACGTCGGCGACCGTCGCGCCGCCCGTGCCGAAGCCCGTCGAGGTCTTGACGAAGTCGAAGCCCGCCGCCTTCGCCATCTTGCAGGCCGCCACCTTCTCCGCGTCCGTCAGGTAGCAGCATTCGATGATAAGCTTCAGCACGACGTCCGGCCGTTCGGCGCGGCAGATGTCGACGAAGCAGTCCAGCTCCGCCTGGCACGCCGCGGGGTCGAACTTCAGGAGCCGGAGATTGACGACGAGATCGAGCTCCGCCGCGCCGTCCTGGATCGCCTGCACGCCTTCCATCAGCTTGAGGGCGGTCGTGTTCTGGCCGAGCGGGAAGCCGACGACCGTGCAGACCTTGACGGGCGACTTCCGCAGGAGCCGCGCCGCGAGCTTCACTTCCGCCGGGTTCACGCAGACCGACGCGAAGCCGTAGCGTTTCGCCTCGCGGCAGAGCTTCCGCACCGCGTCGCCCTCGCCCGCCGCCTTGAGAAAGGTATGGTCGATGAAACCGTTCAAGTTTTCCACGTCCGTCATTTCCGCAATTCCCTTTGACTTCACCGCTCGTGCGGCGGCGGCACGGGCCGCCTTACAGCTTCTTCAGGAGGTTGCGGATGGAGCGCTCGCGCGCTTCGATCGACTCGCACAGGCGGAACTGGACGCGCGCGCGGTTGAGGTTCTGCTCGGGCTGCTTCACCTTGAAGTAGACGTCGCCCGCGAGGTAGTCCTGGAAGAACCGGAGCCCCAGCTCGAACGGCAGGAGCCGGATCGAGTCAAACAGGTACTCGCGCTCGGCGTCCGTCAGGAACGCGCCCGCCTCGCGCATGTAGCCCTTGCAGAACGCCGTGCAGAGGTCTTCGTCGAAGACGACCTTCGTCAGGTTCGTCTCCTCTTCGCCCGCCGGGTTGCAGATGGAGCGGAGCGCGTCGCCGAAGTCGATGTGGATGAGGCCGGGGCTGACCGTGTCGAGGTCGATCATCGCCGTGCCCTTCCCCGTCACGTCGTCGATCATGATGTTGTTCACCTTCGGGTCGCCGTGGAACATGCGCTTGGCAAGCTCGCCCTTCGCCTCCGCCCGTTCGAGGCAGAGCGCGAGGCCCCGCCGCTCCTCGATGAACTTCGCCAGGCGCTTCGCCTCCATCGACGCGCCCAGGAGCTCCTTCGCCTCCGCCGAGTCCAGCGTCTTGTCGTAGGCGGCGAGGTACTTCGAGGTGATGTGGAACCCCGGGAGCGGATCCTTGATCGTCGCCGGGTCCATGTCGCTGATGAGGTAGTGGAAGTGGCCGAGCGCCGCGCCGCATTCCATCGCGTGCTCCGGCCCCTGCGCCAGGTCGAACGCGTGCGCGCTCATGATGCGCGTGATGACGCGCCACACCTCGCCCTTGTCGTCCACGACGTAGTCCTTCGAGTCCTTCGACTTGATGATGCGCGGCATCTGCCAGACGCGGTCGTCGCGGCCATTCTCCGCGTCGGCCTCCAGCTTCTCGTGGCAGTGCTTCGTCACCGCGTGCATGTTCAGCATGATGTCCTCGGGGCGCGGGAAGACGGCGCGGTTGATGCGCTGCAGGATGACCTGCGTCTCGCTGAACGTGTTGCGGTAGATGGCGAGGAACGTGTCGTTGATGTTGCCGTTGCCGAACGGCTGGAGCGCGACGAGCCGCCCCTTGATGTTGAACTTGTTGATCAGGATGGAGAGTTCCATTTTTTCCTTGTCCTTTCCCTGCGGGGTTTGCGGTCGGCGTCGCCGACCGGCGTGAAATCGATCCGCCGTTCGCGGAAGTCCACTTTCGCGACGTGCACCTTCAGCTTGTCGCCGACGCGCCAGCTACCCCCGCCCGGCGCACTGAGACTGTGGTCGTATTCGTTGTAGCGGACGAACTTGCGCGAGAGGAGGCTGACGTGCACGAGCCCCGAGACGGCGAGCTCGGGAATCTCCACGAAGCACCCGAACGGCCGGCACTTGACGATCACGGCGTCGTAGTCGAGGATCTGCCGCGAATTGAGCTGCGCCTCCATCAGGCGGAACTTCTTGATCTCCACGAGGCCGCGCTCGGCCTCCGTCGCGATCTCCTCGCGCTCGGTCGCGTGCTGCGCCCACTTCGCCAGCAGGGCCGGGGGGCGGCGCGCCGACGCGGGATTCACGAGCCAGTCCGCCAGCTGCCGGTGGAGCGTCAGGTCGGGATAGCGCCGGATGGGCGAGGTGAAGTGCGCGTAGAATCGCTTGGCGAGCCCGAAGTGCCCGATGTCCGTGGCCGCGTAGACGGCGCGCTTCATCGAACGGAGCACCATCACCGCCAGCGTCGGGTAGAGCGGGTTTTTCTTGATCGTCTGGAGGAACTGCGCCAGCACCTTCGGGTTTTCGATGGCGCCCACCTTGACGCCGAGCCCGCGCATCTCCTCGCGCAGCAGCTGGATCTTCTCCGGGTCCGGCGGCTCGTGCAGGCGCGCGACGATCTTGACGCCCTTCGACCACAGCTCCTTCGCGACCGCCTCGTTCGCCGCGACCATGCACTCCTCGATCATCTGGTGCGATTCGTCGTAGGGGCGCGTGACGAGGCCCGTCATCTCGCCCTCGCCGTCCAAAAGCACTTCCGCCTCGGGAATTGCGATGTCGAGCGCGCCCGCCGCGAACCGCGCGGCGCGCAGCTGCTGCGCGAGCTTGCCGATTTCGCGGATGCGCTTCGCCTCCTTGTGCGGGCCGCCCGCGAGGATGCGCATCACCTGTTCGTACGTGAA
>JAFPYE010000030.1 GCA_017412325.1 Kiritimatiellia bacterium
ACGCGAAGAAGGGCGGATGGACGCACAGCGAACATCCGACCCTCACCGGTCAATATCTAGACATCCACGGCTACCTGGGTTCGCCCGGCCCCTCGCACCTGGACATCAACCCGCTCCTCCTCGGCGTGCTCGCCGCGGTCGACATGGGCCGCTCCCTGCGCGAGACGCTGCGCCGGATCGCCGACCCCGTCGAGCGCGACCGCATGAAGCGCGAGTTCCTCCGCAACGTCCGCCGCCTCCGCCGCCCCGTCTACTACGCGCGCGAGACGGAGCGCCGCCGCCAGCTCGCCGCCGACCGCCGCAAGGTCGTCCGCCGCACCGTCGCCGCGCCCAAGCCCGAGCCCGCCGAGATTCTCGCCGCCTGGAACGCGCGCAAGACGTCCCGCGCGGCCGCGATCCGCCTCGGCGGCCTTCTCGACACGCTCGCCTGCCACGTCGACAGCTGCCTCCGATTTGACGAATTCGGCAACGTCGTCGGGCGCAACGGCGGCATCCTCGGCTGGCTGCGCGCATGCCTGCCCGAGCTCGCGCCGAAATACAAGACGCTCATGCGCTACAAGGCGCTCGCGACGCGCCTGCGGCAGCTGACGGACACGCACGACCCCGTCCCCACCTCCCGGCTCCTCGAGGAGCCGCTGGGCGAGGCGGTGGCGCGCCTCCTCGCCGAGCCGTCGCCCGCGTTCGCTCGGCTCTTCGACGAGGTCGACCGCCAGCTTTCGCCCGAGACCGTCTTCCTGGACGCGCCGCAACTCCGGCCCGGCCTCGCGCGAAAGGGCCCGCCGCGCCGCCCGCCCCCATCCAAGTGGCGCAAAAGACGCAGACGAGTAGATTCCGCCTAGCCAGCAAACGTTCTTTTTGATATAATTTGTCCGCAACGGACGCAATGCGCCCTTGAACGGAGTAGAGACTGACATGAACAAGTACATGGATGCATTCATGAAGACCTTCCCCTACGAAGGTCTCACCTATGATGATGTGACGCTGGTCACGCAATACGCGGACTTCCTGCCCGACGACACGTCGCTCGAAACGAAGCTGACGAGCCGCACGAAAATGAAGATCCCGTTCATGTCGGCGGCGATGGACACCGTGACTGAAAGCGCGATGGCGATCGCGATGGCGCTCGCGGGCGGCATCGGCTGCATCCACAAGAACCTGGAGGAGGACGACCAGGCCGCGCAGGTCGCGAAGGTGAAGAACTACCTGAATGGCCTCATCGCGACGCCCATCTGCTTCCACGAGAACGACGACATCAGCTTCCTCCGCTCGGAGAAGAAGCGCATGGGGCTCAAGTTCAACGGCTTCCCCGTGCTGGACGACAAGGACCGGCTCGTCGGCATGATCACCTCGTCCGACATGCGCTTTGCGCCGATGGACGCGATGAAGCTCCGCGACGTGATGCAGAAGGCGCCGATCACTGCCGCGCCGAACACGACGCTCAAGAAGGCCTACGACCTGATGCGCGCGGCGAAGGTCGGCAAGCTGCCGCTCGTCGACCGGCAGGGCCACGTCGTCGGGCTCTACAGCTTTACCGACGTGCAGCGCCTGATCGAGAACCGCAATCCGTCCTACAACTGCGACGACAAGTTCCGGCTGCGCGTCGCGGCGTCCGTCTCGGGCGGCAAGGGCGACCTCTCGCGCATGGAGAAGCTCGCGGCGGCGGGCGTGGACGCGGTGGTCGTCGACTCGGCGCACGGCCACTCGAAGGGCATCATGGACATGACGAAGTACATCGTCAAGAACTTCCCGAAGGTGGACGTGATCGCGGGCAACATCGCGACGGGCGAGGCGGCGGTCGCGCTTGCGAAGTGCGGCGCGCACGCGGTCAAGGTCGGCATCGGCCCGGGCTCCATCTGCACGACGCGCGTCGTTTGCGGCGTGGGCATCCCGCAGCTGACGGCGGTCTACAACGCGGCGAAGGCGCTGCGCGGCTCCGGCGTCGCGGTCATCGCGGACGGCGGCATCAAGCTTTCGGGCGACGTCCCCAAGGCGCTTGCGGCGGGCGCGGACTCGGTGATGCTCGGCTCGGTGCTCGCGGGCACGGAGGAAAGCCCGGGCGAGAAGATCTATTCGAACGGCCGCCAGTACGTCGTCTACCGCGGCATGGGCTCGATGGCCGCGCTGAAGAACGGCAAGGGCTCGCGCGCGCGCTACTTCCAGGACAACGAGGCGGAGGACGATCTCGTGCCGCAGGGCATCGAGGGCATGGTGCCGTATTCGGGCCGCGTCCACAGCATCATGACGCAGTTCTGCGGCGGGCTCAAGGCGTCGCTCGGCTACTGCGGCACGAAGACGATCGCCGAGCTGCAGGAGCGGGGCAAGTTCTACCGCGTGACGGCGGCGGGCCAGCGCGAGGCGCGCCCGCACGACATCACGATCACGAAGGAAGCGCCGAACTACCGGGCGTGAGCGCGCGGCCGGCGGAGGGGGCCTGGGGATGCATCGGCTGGCGGCGGCAACGCACGAATTGGCGCGGGAGCGTCCGGCGCTTTCGGCGGAGGCGATGCGCCACCTGAAGGTGCTGCGCCCCAAAGACGGCGAGGAAATCGAACTTTTCGACGGGTGCGGCGCGACGCGCCTCTGCCGCTACGACGCGCGGGCGAAGGAACTCGTGGCGGCCGCCCCGGTCGTGGTGCGCGCGGCGCGGCGCGTGCGCGTGACGCTCTTCGCGTGCGTGACGAAAGGGGCGCGCTGGGACTGGACGGTCGAGAAGGCGACGGAACTGGGCGTGGCGCGGATCGTGCCCGTCCTCTCGGCGCGGACGATCGTGCGCATCGGCGCGGCGGAACGCGCGGCCAAGCGCGAACGCTGGCAGAAGATTGCGGAGGAGGCGGCGCGCCAGTCGGACGCGGTGTGGCTGCCGGAGGTCTCCGAGCCGGTGACGTTTGCGGCGGCGCTGGAACGCGTGAAGGGGACGACGTGCTTTGTCGGCGCGCTGACGGAGCCGAAGTCCGCGCCGCTCGCGGCGGCGGTGGCGCAGGCGCTTGAGAAGACGGCGTGCGCCGACTGCGCGCTCTTTGTCGGGCCGGAGGGGGACTTCACGCCGGACGAGCTCGCGGCGCTCGTCGCGGTGGCGGTGCCGACGAGTTTCGGCGAGACGATCCTGCGCGCGGAGACGGCGGCGATCTACGGGCTTTCGGTTTTGACGGCGGCGCTCGACGCCGCACACGCGAAAGGAGCGAACACACGATGAACACGACACGGCGGCAATTCCTGTTCGGGGCGGGCGCGGCGGCAACGCTGATGTCCGCGCGCGGCGAGGAGCTGGTGAAGCTGGCGGGCGACAACCGCCTGAACATCCTCTTCATCATGACCGACGACCATGCGGCGCATGCGATCTCGGCCTACGGCAGCCGCGTCAACCGGACGCCGAACCTCGACCGGCTCGCGGCGGAGGGCATGATCTTCTCCGACGTGATGTGCACGAACCCGATCTGCACGCCGTCGCGCGCGGGCATCCTGACGGGACGCTACTCGCACAAGAACGGCGTGCCCGTGTTCAATTCGCTCTCGCCGTCCATCGAGACGGTCGGCGGCTACCTGCGCAAGGCGGGCTACTACACCGCGTTCATCGGCAAGTGGCACTGCGGCGGGCCCGCGTCCGTGCGCAACGCCGACTGGGACAAGTGGCTCGTCTACGAGAACCAGGGCAACTACATCGACCCGTGGTTCTGGGAGCGCAAGGCGGACGGCACCGTCGGCAAGCTGACGTTCCCCGGCGAATACGCGACGGAGAACATCACCAAGGTCACGCAGGGGATCCTCGACACGGCGCTCGCGACCGGCAAGCCGTTCTTCGCGATGATGCACCACAAGGCGCCGCATCGCAACTGGATTCCGAGCGAGAAGTACCGCGCGCAGTTCCGCGCGCTGACGCTGAAGGAAATCCCGCTGCCGGAGACGGTCTTCGACGATTTCGAGGGACGCGCGACGCCGATCAAGACGACGGCGATGACGCTCCTCCGGCACATGCGCCCGGGGCTCGACCTGAAGCTGGCGGAGTTCTTCGCGGAAGGGCACGTCTTCGAGTTCGAGGGCCGGACGTACGAGGGAAAGAAGAACGAGCAGGGCCAGTTCGTGGACGCGTGGCCCGACGGCATGGACGACCGCGCGAAGATTGCGCTCGCCTATCTCCGCTACATGCAGGACTACCTCGCCGTCGTGCAGTCGGTGGACGATTCGGTGGGCGACATGATGGCCTACCTGAAGGCGAAGGGCGTCGACCGGAACACGCTCGTCGTCTACACGAGCGACCAGGGCTTCTTCCTTGGCGACCACGGGCTGTACGACAAGCGCTTCATCATGGAAGAGACGCTGAAGATGCCGTTCATCGCGCGCTGCCCCGCGCTGATCCGGCCCGGCACGGTCAACCACGACCTCATCGCCAACATCGACTTCGCGCCGACGTTCCTCGACATCGCCGCCGTGCCGAAGCCCGACGAGATGCAGGGCGACTCGTTCCTGAAGAACCTGGAGGGCCAGACGCCCGCCAACTGGCGGCAGTCGCTCTACTGCCGCTACTACGTCGAAGGCGGCGAGCACAGCACCGCCGCGTGGTATGGCGTCCGGACGAAGACCGACAAGCTCGTCTACTACTACAAGCGCGACGAGTGGGAGTACTTCGACCTGACGAGCGATCCCGACGAGCTGAAGAACCGCTACGCCGACCCGTCGTGCGCGGCGCGCATCGCGGAGCTGAAGCAGGCGATCGCGGACTTGCGCGCGAAATACGGCGACGAGGACCAGTACCAGAACTGCAGCGAATATTCGCTGTAAAAAACTGGCGGTCCTGGCGGGACTCGAACCCACTACCCGCTGCTTAGAAGGCAGCTGCTCTGTCCAGATGAGCTACAGGACCGCGATGCGCAAGCGGCAATAGTATATCATTTTTGCCGCGTCAGCAGGCGCGTGATCTTCGCGATGTGCGGGACGAGGTTGGGGTCGAGGTGCTGCTCCAGGAAGGGGATGACGCGGTGGCGCACCTTGTTGCGCTCGATGGACGTGTCGTCGTTCGAGGCGTCCTCGCGCCACGTCTCGCCGTACTTGCGCAGGTAGTCCTTCAGCTCCGCGTCGCGGCAGCCGAGGAGCGGCCGCACGAACGTGATCGCGCCGACCTGCGTGCGCTCCTTGATGCCGGCGAGCCCCTCGGGGCCCGACGCGCGGCGGATGCGCATGAGGAACGTTTCGGCGACGTCGTCCATGTGGTGGCCGGTCGCGATGGCATCGAGCTTCAGCGTGCGGACGCACCTCGAGAAGAACGCGAGCCGCACGCGCCGCGCCGCCATCTCCAGCGATTCGCCGCGCGCCGGGACGACCGTGGCGTGGCAGCCCTTGAACGCGACGCCGAGCCGCCGCGCGAGCGCGCGCACGAAGCGGTATTCCTCCTTCGATTCGCGCCGCAGCCCGTGGTCGACGTGCAGGATGACGAACCGTTCGGCGGCGTTCTTCTTCTTGCCGCCCTTGGTGAGCAGGAACGCCAGCGCCACCGAATCCGACCCGCCGCTCACGGCGAGCCCGATCCGCCCCGGCGGCAGGATGGCGCGATTGATTTTCACGTGAAATAGTTTATCATAATCGCCGCCGGATGTGTTATACTACACAATCACAGACAGGATGAAAGACCTATGACAATCAAGCTCCAACACGCGCTCGTCGCCGTGTCGCTCGCGGCGGCCGGCT
The DNA here is from genome assembly GCA_017412325.1 of Kiritimatiellia bacterium. Taxonomy (GTDB): domain Bacteria; phylum Verrucomicrobiota; class Kiritimatiellia; order RFP12; family UBA1067; genus UBA1067. Next base: position 5,680 of record JAFPYE010000030.1, read on the forward strand.
GCTCCCTTCTCCCCTCGGTCGGGCCCGACTACAAACAGCCCGAAATCGACCTGCCCGCGTTCGCCCTGCCGGATGCCGGTGCGCCGACGACCAATACGACCGCGACGGGCGAGTTCGAGGCCGCGGCGGCGGCGGCGGACGGCCGCGCGCTGGTCACGACGAACGACGTCGCGAACTGGTGGCTACGCTTCGACGACCCGGTGCTGGCGGAGCTCGTCGACAGCGCCGTGTCGAACAACGTCTCCTACCTGATGGCGCAGGAGCGGCTGAAAGCGTCGCGCTGGCAGCTCCTCGGCTCCTACGCCGCCTACTTCCCGCACATCGCGGCGTCGCTCTCGGCGCAGCGCACCGAATACGGGCGGCAGACGCCCACGATGGTGAACACGAACCGGAAGCTCCACCGCGACGTCTTCGCGGGCGGCTTTGACGCGACGTGGGAAATCGACATCTTCGGCGGCAGCCGCCGCGCGACCGAAGCCGCCGCCGCGACGGTGGAGTCGCTGGACTGGGGCGTGGCGGACGCGTGGGTGTCGCTCACGTCCGAAGTCGGCGCGCGCTACATCGAGCTGCGCACGACGCAGAAGCGCCTGGAGGTCGCGCGCACCAACCTCGTGCTGCAGTGCGAGACCTACGACATCCTGAAGTCGCGCCTCGACTCCGGCATCGGCGACGAGCTCGCGGTCAACCAGTCGAAGTACGTCGTCGACCAGACGCGCGCGGCGATTCCGCCGCTCCTCGCGCAGGAAGAGCAGCTCAAGAACGCGCTCGCGGTCCTCACGGGCGAAATGCCCGGCGCGCTGCATGCGTCGCTGGAGCCCGTCGCCGACCGCGACTGGGTGCTCGAACCCGGCAAGCTGGCGGGCGTGCCGCTCGACCGGATCCGCGCGCGCCCCGACGTGCGCGCCGCCGAGCGTGCCATCGCCGCGCAGTGCGCGTACGTGGGCGTCGCCGAGGCGATGTGGTATCCGAAGCTCTACATCACGGGCGCGCTGGGGCTCCAGTCGACGCATCCGCAGAACCTCCTGGACAGGGCGTCGCTCTACGGCGCGATCGGCCCCGCGGTCAGCTGGCCGATCTTCCAGGGCGGCAACATCTACGCCAACATCAAGTCGGAAGAGGCGAAGATGAGCGAGAAGATCCTGGCCTACGAGCTCGCGCTTGAAAAGGCCTACGGCGAGGTGCGCGACGCCTACGCCCGCTACACGCAGGAATACCACCGCTGCCAGGCGCTCGAAGGCGCGGTCGCGGCGGCGCAGGACGCGGTGTCGATCGCGAAGGACCTCTACAAGAACGGCCTCAGGGACTTCACCGCCGTCATCGACGCGCAGCGCTCGCTCCTCGCCCTGGAGGAAGCGCTCGTCGTCTCGCGCGGCACGATCACGCTCAACGTGATCGCGCTCTACAAGTCGCTCGGCGGCGGGTTGATCGAGGGGAGCCTCGGCCCCGAGGGGCTCGAGACGCCGGACGAGACGGAAGAGAGCGAAGACTAGTCGCCGTCCGTGAAGGCCTGGGTCCAGCGCGTCGCCGAAGCGAGCGTCGACATCGACGGCGCGCGCGTCGCCGAAATCGGGAAGGGGTATCTGATCCTCTTCGGCGTCACGCACACCGACACGGAAGC
>JAFPYE010000031.1 GCA_017412325.1 Kiritimatiellia bacterium
AGGTAACCAATAACCAACAGGAGGAAATAAAATGAAGAAAGCCATCATTGGCAAGAAGGTCGGCATGACGCAGATCTTCGACGAGGCCGGCAAGGTCATCCCCGTGACCGTCATCGAGGCCGGCCCCTGCACGGTCGTCCAGAAGATGACCAAGGACAAGGAAGGCTACGAGGCCGTCCAGTTCGGCTATGAAGAAGTAGCCGAGAAGAAGCTCACCAAGCCCGAAGCCGGGCACCTCAAGAAGGCCGGCGTGGGCGCCGTGAAGCACCTCAAGGAGTTCCGTCTCGCCGACAGCTCCAAGCTCGAAGTCGGCGACACCGTGAAGGCCGACATCTTCGCCGAGGGCGAGAAGGTCGACGTCACCGGCACCAGCAAAGGCAAGGGCTACGCCGGCGTTATCAAGCGCTTCGGCCAGGGCCGTACCCCCACCAGCCACGGCGGCGGCCCCGTCCACCGTCACGCGGGCTCCATGGGCTCGAGCACCGATCCCTCCCGCATTTTCCCGGGCAAGAAGCAGGCCGGCCACATGGGCGTTGAGCAGGTCACCGTGCAGAACCTCGACATCGTCAAGGTCGACGCGGAGCTGAACCTCATCGCCGTCCGCGGCGCCGTCCCCGGCCCGAAGGGCAGCATCGTCTATATCAAGGATACCGTCAAGGTTCAGCCCATCAAGAAGGGCGAGGCCGCCGGCATCTCCCTCAACCCGCAGAAGGCCTCCGCGCGTGTCAACCCGCAGAAGGCTTCCGCCCGTACCAAGTAAAGAAAGGAGAGCAGCATAAATGCCTACTGCTAACGTTTTCAATATGGCAGGCGAGAAGATCGGCACGATCGAGCTCTCCGAGGCCATCTTCGGCATCGAGCCGAACAAGAGCGTCCTGCATGACGTGGTCAAGAACCATCTGGCCAACTGCCGTCAGGGCACCCAGAGCGCCCTCACCAAGGGCGAGGTCAGCTACACGACCCGCAAGCCCTGGCGTCAGAAGGGCACCGGCCGCGCCCGCGCCGGTTACGCAGGCTCCCCCGTGTGGTATCACGGCGGCGTGGCATTCGCGCCCAAGCCCCGCGATTACAGCTACACCCTCAACAAGAAGGTCAGACGCCTGGCGCTCAAGTCCGCGCTGTCCTCCAAGGCTGCCGAGGGCGAGATCCTGGTCATTGACGGCCTGAAGATGGACGAGATCAAGACCAAGACCTTCAAGAACTTCCTCAACAAGCTCGGCGTCGAGGGCAAGGCCCTTGTCGTGACCGAGAACGTGGATGAGAACGTGCTCAAGTCCGCCCGCAACATCGAGGGCGTCGAGACCACCTTCGCCAACATCCTCAGCCCCTATATGATTCTCACCAACGGCAAGATGGTGGTTGACAAGGCCGCCCTCGCCAAGATCGAGGAGGTGTTCGCCTGATGAAGACCGCATACGATATCATCATCCGCCCCATCATCACCGAGCAGTCCATGGAAGACCTCGACATCAAGAAGTATGCCTTTGAGGTCGCGAAGGACGCCAACAAGATCGAGATCAAGAAAGCGATCGAGGAGATCTTCGACGTGAAAGTGATCAACGTCACCACCACCGCCATGCACGGCAAGACCAAGCGCCAGGGCGCTTACCCCCAGGGCAGAACCGCTTCCTGGAAGAAGGCCGTCGTCAAGCTGAGCGCCGATTCCAAGAACATCGAGCTCTTCGAAGGCATGGTTTAAGGAGGAAGAATAAATGGCTATCAAAACCTACAGACCCACTACTCCTTCCAGACGCCACATGAGCGTCTCCGGCTTCGACGGAGTCGATAAGCACGCCAGGCCCGAGAAGAGCCTGACCGAGGTTCTCAAGAAGAACGCCGGCCGCAACAGCTACGGCCACATCACCGTCCGCCACCAGGGCGGCGGCAACCGCCAGAAGTACCGCGTCATCGACTTCAAGCGCGACAAGCGCGACGCCGAGGGCAAGGTTCTCCGCCTCGAGTACGATCCCAACCGCAGCGCGTATATCGCCCTGGTCGAGTATGCAGACGGCGAGCGCCGCTACATCCTCGCCCCCGTGGGCCTGACCGCGGGCGACACCGTCATGGCCTCCGCGGCCGCCGACATCAAGCCCGGCAACGCCCTGCCCATGGCGAACATCCCCGTCGGCACCGTCATCCACAACATCGAGCTCTACCCCGGCAAGGGCGCGCAGCTTGTCCGCAGCGCCGGCGTCGCCGC
>JAFPYE010000032.1 GCA_017412325.1 Kiritimatiellia bacterium
GGTGCCGCCGCGCCAGCCCGAATATTCGCTCGTGAGCGTCGCGGGCAAGTCGCATGCGCCCGTCTTCACGGCACGCGTCTTCGTCGCGGGCCTGGGCGAGGCGACCGCGAGCGCCCGGAGCCGCAAGGAAGCCGAATCGCTTGCCGCCGCCCAGCTCCTCGCGCGCGTAATTGAGAAGTGAGATCAGCTCCCGTTTGGGGCCTGATTTCGCTTTGGCTGGACACGATCTCGTTGACGCGCTGAGTTGAGAAGTTGAATCGAATCTTGTGCGGTGCATAATTTCGCTTTGGCTGGACAAAATCTAGTAGCGCTCGCAGTTGAGATGTGATATAATTTTTCCAAACTTGTAAAAGGGATTCTATGGCGACATTCCAATATATCGCAAAGGATGCCGCGGGCAACGAGACCCGCGGACAGATCGAGGCCGGCGACCGCGCAAGCGCCATCGCCGCCGTCCGGGCGCAGGGGCTTCTTCCGACCGCGCTCGGCGAAGTGAAGAAGGCGGCGGCCGCCCCCGCCGCACAGCCCGCGAAGAAGGGCGCGAAAAAGGCCGTGCCGGCGGGCGGCAGCGCGAAGAAGGGCGGCGGCCTCGCCAGCAAGGAAATCAAGATCAAGATGCCCAAGTGGCTGCAGGGCAAGGTGAAGACGAAGGTCCTCACCCAGTTTACGCGCCAGCTGGCGACGCTCGTCAACGCGGGGCTGCCGCTCATGCGCGGGCTGGAGGTCCTCAAGCGCCAGATGAAGGACCCGCAGATGAACGAGGCGCTCGTCGGCATTTCGGAGAACATCGCGGCGGGCGGCACGTTCTCGGAGTCGCTGACGCAGTATCCCAAGATCTTCGACAACCTCTACGTGAACATGGTCAAGGCGGGCGAGGCGGGCGGCGTCCTCGAAGTCGTGCTCGGGCGTCTCGCCGAATTCGCGGAAAAGTCGGAGAAGATCAAGAACAAGGTGAAGGGCGCGATGATCTACCCGATCGTCGTCCTCGTCGCCGCCATCGGCATCACGGCCTTCCTGCTCGTCGCCGTCATCCCGAAGTTCAAGCAGGTGTTCAACGACATGCTCGGCGGCGCGGCGCTCCCGGCGATCACCCAGGCGGTCATCGACCTGTCGGAATGGGTGCAGCACAACGGGCTGACCATCGCCATCATCGTCGCGGCCGTCGTCGTCATCAAGAAGGTCGTCGGCAAGACGCCGGCGGGCGCGAAGTTCTACGACCTCCTGTCGCTCAAGATGCCGGTCACCGGCACGCTCGTCCAGCGCACGGCGGTCTCGCGCGTGACGCGCACGCTGGGCACGCTCCTCTCGTCGGGCGTGCCGATCCTCCAGTCGCTCGTGATCGTCCGCGACACGACCGGCAACCGCATCGTCTCGCAGGCGCTCCAGAACGTCCACGACGCGGTGAAGGAGGGCGAGGGCATGACGCAGCCGCTCGCGCAGTGCTCGGTCTTCCCGCCGATGGTCGTCTCGATGGTGGAGGTCGGCGAGGAGACGGGCGCGCTGGCGGACATGCTCACGCGCATCGCGAACACGTACGACGACGAGGTGGACAACGCGGTCGCCGGCATGACGGCGGCGATCGAGCCGGCCCTGATCATCGTCCTCGCCGTCGTGGTCGGCACCATCGTCATCGCGATGTTCCTGCCGATGATCAAGATCATCTCGTCCGTCTCGGGGGCCGGCGCCTGATGAAAAGGGGCTTTACACTCATCGAGATGCTCGTCGTCGTCGCCGTCATGGTGACGCTGATGACGATGGTGTTCCGGCTCAGCTCGGTCGGCAGCGATTCGTCGCGGCGCAACGTGACTGTCGTGCGGATCCAGCGGCTGGAGAATTGCCTCTCGGGCTACTATGCGGCGTTTGGCAGCTACCCGCCGGTCAAGCTCCACGGCACGCGCGACATCAACCAGCAGGTCGACGCCCACGGCATCCAGATGGGCAGCGAGGCGCTCAATTGGAACAACGAATACGAGGCGTGGCGGAAGGTCGACGCGGCCTGCCGCTCCCAGCCGGTTGCCTGCAACTTCCCGTTTTCGTCCGACTACAGCGGCGTCATCGACTCGATTTCCCAGATCAACAAGGAAATTGCCGAGAACCCAAGCGACTACAACAAGAACTGGGACGAGAAGACGTGCGCGAAGTTCCGGGAGGGCTTCGACGACGCTGGCGCGGCCTCCGGCGCCACGGACCGCTTCGACGCCAACAAGTCGAAGTCCGACTGGCGCAACATCCAGCTCTTCCGTTTCGGCCTGATGAGCTATCTCCTGCCGCGCTACCTCGTGATGATGAAAGGCGACGCCGCCAGCCGCAGCCCGTTCTTCGATGGCTCCTACAGCCAGTGGGAGGACAACAACACCATGCCCAGCGACCCGTTTACCGGGGAGCGCTTCAACGACTGGCAGGACATCCAGAAGCTGTGCAACAGCGGCGAAAAGACCGACACGGCCAAGATCGCCAACATGCCGACCCAGGCGGTGTGCGCGCGCTGGCTGCCCAACCTCGAGGGCAGCTGCCGCTGCAACCATTCGGTCAAGCTTTTCGGGATCGAGATCTACGGCCAGAACGCCAATGGCCTCGCTTCCGGCAACGAGCATCTGGAGATCTTCTCCCCCTCCAGCGGCGAGGACAACTACAAGGACCAGTATGTCCTCGACGGCGTCTCGGTGCAGGACGGCTGGTGGCACGACCTCTACTACTACTCCCCCGCCCCCTACCAGCGCTACACGCTCTGGAGCGCGGGCCCGAACGGACGGACCTTCCCGCCCTGGATCTCGAAGAAGAACCTGGGCAAGACCGCGAACGACTTGATTTCGAAGTGGACGGTCGACGACATCATCCACATGAGCAACTAGGAGGCGCAACATGAAAAAAGGATTCACCCTTGTCGAAATGCTGGTGGTGCTGGGCATCATCGCGGTGCTGGTCGGCGCGACCATCGGCGGCTACTCCAAGTTCGTCAAGACCGCCGAGAAGGCGAAGTGCCAGGAGCTCGTGGGCAATACCGCGACTGCGCTCGTCGCGCTGTTCCAAAAGGAAGGCGCCTGGCCGCGCGCGCTCCGGACGGCGGCCCAGGGCGAAGGCAAGCTGGACGCGACGGCCGCCTATCCGCTCAAGGACTATCTGTCGCTGACGGTTTCGGGCACGACGCTTTCGGGCGCCGACCGCCTCGGCGTCGTTTCACCCTGGGCGACGGCGCTGATCAAGGCCCGCGGCAACGGCGCGGTTTCCGAATCGACCAAGGTTCCTTCCGGCGGCACGATCGACGACCATATCCTGCGGTTTGCGCTCGACTACGACGGCGACGGCATCATCGAAGGCGCGAACGTCGGCGGCGAGGCGGTGGACATCCGCGCGACCGCCGCCGTGTGGTGCTGCGGCAAGGACGGCAAGCTGGAGGCGTATTCGACCGGACTGAGAAGCGACGACGCCTACAGCTGGACCAAGGGGCAGACCGTCAACGTCAGGTAAGGGGGTCCGGAATGAAAAAAGGCTTCACGATAGTCGAACTGATGATGGTGGTGGGAATCATCGGCATCCTGCTGGGCATCGTGACGACCGCCGCCGCCAGCTCCATCAAGCAGGCGCGCGTGCGCAAGGCCGAGGCCTGCTGCACGGTGGTCGAGCAGGGGCTGGCCGCCTACTATGCGCAACACGGGCAGTGGCCCGGCAACTTCTCCACCACCCTCACCGACCGCGACGCCTACGAGTTGTCGTCGTCCGAAGTCAACAACATGATCCGGACGCTGGTCCGGGAAGGCCGCCAGAACAACACGCCCTACATGGACGTTTCCGGCCTCTACGTCAGCCGGCAGGTCGGCGAAAAGGGCTCGAAGGCCTTCGGGCTGGATTTCCGCGACGCCGTGCGCGGCACGAAGCGCACGGCCGCGATGAGCGTCGCGCAGATGAACTTCGGCTATCCCGAGACCGACCACGGCTACTTTCGGCACTTCAAGATAGTCTATTCAATCCCCACGGACGAAATGAAGGTCTCGCAGCAGTGATGAAAAAAGCCTTTACATTGATGGAGCTTCTGGTGGTCGTGGCGATCATGGGGCTTCTCGGCACCATCTCCGTCGGCGGCTACCGCGCGATGCAGCGCGGCATGGAGGAACGCGGCGTGATGCAGAACGTCAACGAGTTCGTTCGCGCGGCTTACCAGCGCGCGCAGATCGACCGCGTCCCCGTGGCGGTCTACTTCTGGAACGAGCTCCTGCGCGAGGAGACCGACAACGCGCCGGCCATCGTGGTCGGCAAGGCAGTGGCCGTGCGCCGCGCGGGCCGCCTCTCCGAGTGCGTCGGCTCCTACCTCTACGACGAGTTCGGCGACCTCCGGTTCAACCGCCTGATCCTGGACGAAGACGAGGACGACGGGACGGCCGAGGAGGAATCCACGTCCACCGCCGGCGGCGGCATCTTTCTCTATCCCATGAACGGCGGCGCGCGCGACGGCAGCTCCTTCAAGCGCAGCACGGTCAACGCCGCCTCCGTCCGTCGGACGCTGAACGAGCCGATGCTCCTGGGCGGCAACGTCCGCAAGCCGATCGAGGCCTACGCCTTCTATGTTTCCGACCCTGGCGGCGTGGACTGGCGGCGCGGCGACGCCTACGGCTTCGAGTTCGCCGAGCTCGAGCTGCCGCACAACTTCATTTTCGGCACGGCCTATTCCCGGAGCCTCGCCAACCCCGTGACGGAGGTGAAAAAAATCAACTTCAAGGTCGGGAAGAACACCGGCAGCGGCGCCGTCAACGCGCTGGACGGCGACTATTCGATCCGCGTCTCCAGCCTGCGGCCCGGCTCGTCGGGCGAAATCGAGGCGCAGAAGGTCAACGACTCGGACGACCCCAGCAACTAGCCAAGGAGCCACGGACAGATGAAACGCGCCTTTACCCTCATGGAAATCAACCTCGCCATCCTGATCATGGCGGGGGGGATCCTTTCCGTCGTCGGGCTCTATTCGCTCGGCTTCCGCGAGAACCGCCAGAGCATCGAGGATGTCGCGACCGCCGCCTACGCGGATGCGGTGATGTCGCCGCTCGTGATGGCGCTCTCTTCCACGAACGTGACCTGGTCGTCGTTTCGGGCGCTCAAGAGCCGTCCGAGCGAATATGGCTGGACCGACTATTTCAACAACTACGGCATGGTTGAGGCGAACGTGGAAGGCAAGGCCCGGACGGTCTACAACGAGACCATCGGCGCCCTGCAGGGGCTCAAGCCCTCCGACACCACCGCCACCCGGTGGAACTGGTCGGCCGCGCAGTTCGGCGACACCCATGCCGGCCTCGTGGTGCTGCACAAGCAGGACAGCCCCGTCGTCCGGATCGGCTTTCGCGCGGCGAAGGTGGAGAGCATGCTCCTGTCGGCGCCCCTCTACTACACCGAAGTCAGGTTCCAGGGGGTGGTCAACCAATGAAAAAGGGCTTTACCATACTTGAGCTGCTGGTGGCGAGCCTCCTCCTGGGCATGCTCGTGACCATCCTCACGATGATCTTCAACCAGTCGTCCATCGCCTGGCGGACGGGCACGGCGGTCATCAAGGACCTGGGCGTCGTGCGCGAGAACATCGCCGCCGTCCGCGACGAGGCGGACAACGTCTACGTCTGGAACCAGGACACGCTGCTGCTGCTCTCGCCCTGGAACGAGGCCGGCGAGCTGCGTTCGCGCGCAATCTCGGCCGACACCGAGACGAGCGCGAAGCCCGGCATCGTCACGGGGCTGAACGACACGTCCGAACCGAAGGACCTCGATCCCAGCCGGCTGAAGTACCAGAACGCCGTCGGCTCGAAATCGGGCCCGAGCTACAGTTACATCGTGAACGTGAAGAGCGCGGGGCCGAACCGCAAGTTCGGCGGCAGCGACGGTTATGACGACATATGGAGCTATCCCGATGACTTTGAAGACGAGTAAGAGGGCGTTTACCCTGATTGAACTCCTGGTGGTCGTGGCGATGATCGCGATCATCATGGGTGCGATGACCACCTCGGTCACCGCCTCGCAGCAGCGCGCCCGCATCCAGAAGGCGACCGCCGAGGTCAACGTCATTTCGCAGGCCATCCTCGCCTACGAGAACTACGCCGCGAACCACGAGCTGGAGGAGCTGAACGACGTCGACGCCGACGCGACTTCGCTCGGCTTCCTGCTGGGCAAGGAGTCCGGCGAAACCGGCGACAAGATTCCGGCGCTGCTCATGGCCTCGCTTACGTCGGGCGGCACGATGCGCGACCCCTGGGGCCAGCCCTACAAGATTCGCATCAAGCGCGGGAACATCCAGCCCCAGAACTCGATGTCGTCGCTCGAGAAGACGGGCTACTATCTGCCGAACTTCTATCGGCTCAGCGCGGAGGAGCGGAAATGAAGAAAGGCTCGGCACTCCTGATTGTCCTCGGCATGCTGGCGTTCATGATCGTCTCGGCGGTCGCGTTCTCGTCCTACATGCGCTATTCGCGCCTGCCGTCGAGCTATCTCCGGCGCTCGAGCGCCTCGCGCATGCTCGCCCGCGCCGCCGTCGCCCGCGCCGTCGACGAGATCGACCAGGCCATCTGCAACAACCCCCACCCCGGGCTGGGCAACCTGGCGGCCAGCGGCGGGAACCGCAACTTCTTCAAGCACCGCGTCTTCATCGGCGACGACACGCTCGGCAGCTCGTTCGCCGACACCGCCGCCGTGCTGTCGCTCGAGGCGCTCGCCTACATCCCGCCGCCACTGGTGAACGAGGCGCGCTACTACGGGCGGCTGTCCCCGACGGCCGCGTGGCAGTCCTTCGACTTCGATGCCGGCCGCTACGCCTATGTCGCGCTCGACGTGTCGGACTACTTCGACGTCAACCGGCTTTCGGCGGATCTGCCGCGCTCCTCGGCCTCCAACGCGCGCGTCTCGCTCGCCTACCTGTTCGAGACGGGGGGGGCGAGCGGCCATGCACAGGCCGACGCGGGCGCGAGCGAGTGGGACAACTGGCTGCTGGAGAAGTTCCGCTCCGAAGACTCCGAGGCGCTCGGCTTCAAGTACGATACGCTCGTCCCGCTCGTCTCGCTGGCCGACTTCAACCTGGCGCTGGGCGCGAAGGGCGACATCGGCAAGATGTCCAGCCCCTTCTACGACTACGTTTCCGGCGAAACCGCGAACGGCGCGGGCTTCTACGGCGGTTCTTCGACCGATTGGGAGCGCTACAGGCGCATGACCTTCGTGACCGATAGCTGGTTCCCGGAGGCGTCGGGCGTCAGTGCATCCGACAAGGACTACGACCTCACGTCTGGCGAGGGGCAGCCCTTCGAGATGTCCGACCTCCGGACTGGAACCGCCAAGCTCTCCGACCTCGTGCTGGGCAAGAAGTGCCCGTCGGACGGACCCGACTGGGTGGACCTCTTGAGCGGGCTCGGCGTCGCCAATCTCTGGGACTACCTCGACCCCGACCACCTCCCCGTCTCGCTCGCGGTGCCGACCGTCGAGCGCGTGCCGATGGTCTGCGCCCTCCAGCCCAGCTTTTCCGGCGAGTTCGCCCTGACGCGCAAGACCGACCCCGAAGATCCCGACGCCGGGCAGGCGGAGCCCGGTGAAGGGGCCTTGACGCGCACGGCCAAGGTCACGCTCAACTATACGGTCTCCAAGCTCGCCAACGGCTTTATGACGGCCGCCGTCGAATCGCTCCTCGTCTTCCCGTTTGCGCATCCCGACGAGACGGACAGCACCTACAACGTGGACGGGCGCTTCTCCTTCTTCTTTTCCACGACCGACCTCGGCCTGCGCACGGGCA
>JAFPYE010000033.1 GCA_017412325.1 Kiritimatiellia bacterium
ACTCCGGGTCGATTCGCAGGACGCGCGGCGACCACACGAGCCCGGTTTCGAAGTGCCCAAGCAGCTTCCCGCGCCGCTTCTCGATCCTCTCCTCAATGGTCATGCGCTGTCTCATGGCTGCTTCGCCTCCTCCCTGGGCCAGCAGTCGGCGAGGTCGAGGCGTACCATCTCGAAATCGTGCTGCATGTCGGGCCGCGCGTAGACGTGGATGTAGCAGCGCCCCTTTTCGGGCTGGAGGGAGGCGAGGAGCATGTCGCGGGCCTCGGTCCATTCGCGGGCCTGGATGTTGCGCCGGCAGAGGGACATGACGCGCGAGACGCTGAGACGACCGGCGGAATTGGACGCGAAGGCCTCCTCGACGATTTCGAGGAGGGCGGCCGCGTCGTCGCCGGCCTTGCCGCAGAGCTTCTTGGCGTAGCCGAGCATGCGGTCGCGGGCCTCCTTTACGCGGTCGTCGAGCTCGATGTGCCAGGCCTGGTCGATGGCGACCTTGACGAGGCCGTCGAAGCTCGTGACGGAGAAGTTGCCCTTCTCGGCGACGGGCGTGTCGCGGGCGTCCTGGATCGCGGCGATGTCGGCGAGGCTGTCGCGGACGACGGCCTCGAGGACGGTGCGCGCCTTGCGGAAGCGCGCGAGGACGCGCTTGGTCTTCTCGTCGCGCAAACGGTCGTACTTGCCGACGTACTTGACGGGGACGTCGTGCCCGGTGTTGTCACGCATGGTCTTCACTTTGCCTGTCCTTTCTCTTTCAGGGGTTGGCGAGGGCGGCCATGCCGTCGCAGACTTCGGCGAAGGAGTCCCACGAAAGCTTCTCCTTGCGGTTGCCGGCGTGGACGGACGCGGCCTGCAGGTACTTGACGAACTTGCCGAGGCCGTCAGTCTTGATCATGACGCGGATCGTGTCAAGCGCGCGGCCCTCCGGCGCGGGGAGGCCGAAGGCGGCGGCTATCTTGCGGATGTCCGAGAACGGCGGCATCGCGGGCAGCACGAGCTTGACCATGCCGCGGCGGCGGAGCTGGTCGTAGGTGCCGGCGTTCCTGCCCTGCTCGACTTCGGCTCGCCCGACGTCGGTGGCGCAGAGGACTATGCCGCATCCGGTGCGGTCGTAGATCTCCCGGATGAATTCCATGACCTTGACGGAGACCTTCTCGTTGGAGGTGACCATCGCCTGGTGGAACTCGTCCACTATCAGCAGGTTCCGCGAGGTGAGCGCGTTGCAGACCCTGTCGCGGATGTGGTCGATGTTCTCCGACGAGTAGCTGATGAAGCAGGCCCGTCCGATCGTCTTGACGAAGTAGGGGAAGGAGGGCGCGCACGGCATCCGGACGAATTTCGTGGTGCCGTGGTTGTTCCGGCGCGCGAACTCCTCGAGGCATTTGGTCTTGCCCATCTGGCTCGGGCCGTAGATGAACGCCGGGAACTGCATGGTGAGCGCCTGCGTGCAGACGGCGTCGATCTTCCGCCATGTGGACGTCTCCACGAAGCCGACGTCCATGCGCCTGGCGCGCCGCTCCTCGACGCGGCGGAACTTCTCCAGCTTCGCGACGAGGCCGTCGTAGGACGCCGCGTAGGTGGCCGTGAAGAGCCGGTAGAGGCTCGTCGGCGAAATCTCGACCGCCCTCGCCGCCGCCGACAGGCTCATGCCCCCGCCCTGCGCCCACTGGTAGAACCACCTGACTACGTCGCCCTGCTCGTCGGTGATCTTCCCGTCACGCACGAGCGACTGGACGCAACGCTCCAGGCGGTCGCCCGGTATCTTGATTCCATCGGCCGGCGCCGCAGCCAGCCCTTCCTGCGGATCGCGGCCCGCCACATCGTCAGCTTGCACTGGATTGCCCGTCGTCTGGGCGTTGTTGAGCGGCTGCACCGCCGCGTTGTCGTTGTCCTGCATTGTGCTTGTCCTTTCTGGTTTGCGCTACTGCGCGGTTATGCCGTCGAGGAAGCTTGCGACGCCGTCGGCGTCGTCCTCGTCGGCGAAATCGTCGTTGCCGCCCTGTCCGGCGGGCAGACCCGCCGCCGCGCCCTTCAGGGCGGCGGCGAACGCGGCCTGGCCTGCCTTCGGCGCGCCCGCCCCGGCCGGCACGGGGACGAGCGGCACCTTGTCGAGCGGGCCGGGGCTTGCGGCCCC
>JAFPYE010000034.1 GCA_017412325.1 Kiritimatiellia bacterium
GGCGAGTTCTGTGCGCAGTAGCGTTGTGCGCGATTTTGCGCGGCGCGGCGGCCGATTATGAATTCGACCGCTGGTACGTGGGCGCGGCGGGCGAGATCGCCTTGCCGCAGGGCGGCGGCGATCTGCGGCGGCTCGGCGGCGGCGCGGTGAAGGCGGGCTACTACTTCACCGACACGGTGGCGATCGACGGCGAGGTGGCCGTGCTGGAGAACAAGGTCGGTGGTGCGGTGCGCGGGCTCTGGCATTTGCAGGGCTTCGAGGAATTCGGCAAGCTCTTCGGCTACGAGCGGTTCGACCCGTTCGTGACGGCGGGCGCGCGCGGGTGGTTCGCGGACGGCGAGCTGGGGCCGTCCCTCGGCGTCGGCGCGCTCTACTACCTGACCGACAGCTGGGCGCTGCGGCTGGACGCCGATTGCACGCTGGGGCTGGAACGGCGCGTCGAGACGGTGCACACGCTCGCGGTCGGCGTGCAGTATTCATTCTAGGAAACGGAACGATGAAGAACTGTCGGGAAGAATGGTATGAGGCGGAGCGGAAGGTCGCGGTGACGATCGTCGACGTGACCGACGCCGCGCAGGCGCTCGCGCGCGGGCACCTCTGCGGGCCGACGAGCGCGTATTTCCTCTCGAAGGCGCTCGCGGCGGTCGCGCTCCTCGGGAGCGAGGCGAGCGAGCCGGACGAGACGGTGAGCGTGCAGATGAAATGCAAGGGGCCGCTCGGCGGCTTCAACGTCGAATGCACGCGCGAGGGGACGCTGCGGGGCTACACCGAACGCAAGGTGCTGGACGACTTCGACGGGCTGGGGACGCCCGACGTGAAGAAGGTCGTCGGCGAGCGGCAGATCCAGGTGACGCGGTCGGTGCCGGGGCGGATCGTCTCGCAGGGGATTTCCCGCTCGCTCGACGGGTATCTGGCGGGCTCGCTCCAGCGCAAGGCGTGCCTGTTCCTGGACGCGGCGGTGACGGACGAGGTGGAAGTCGCGTTTGCGCGCGGCGTCCTGGTGGAGGCGCTGCCGGATTCGACGGCCTCGGTGGCGGAGGTGACGGCGGCGCTCGCGGACCGGAAGGGCGCGGTGCACCTGGAAGTCTCGTCCCGGAAGATCTTGCAGCGGCTGGGGCTCGCGCGGGCGGAACTCAAGCGGACGACGCCGCTCGCGTTCGCGTGCCGGTGTTCGCCCGCGCGCGCGGCGGCGATGCTGGACGCGCTGAGCGCGGAGGAGCGCGCGAACCTGCCGCCGACCGTCGACGTCACCTGCCACATGTGCGGAAAAACCTGGAGCGTGAAAACGAAATGAAACGAAGAGTCCATGTCGAAATCGACCTCGCGGCGCTCGTGCGCAACTACGAACGGATCTGCGCGCGCGTGCAGCCGCTGAAGGTGCTGTGCGTCCTCAAGGCGAATGCCTACGGGCTGGGCGTCGAAAGCTACGCGCGGGCCCTCTGCGCGGCGGGCTGCCGCGCCTTCGGCGTCGCCGAGCCGCACGAGGCGATGGAGCTGATCCGCAAGCTGGGCGTGCCGTGGGAAACGTCGGGCGTTTCCGTCCAGATCCTCTCCAGCATCCTGCCCGACGAGATTCCGGCGATGGTCAAGGCGGGCGTGACGCTGCCGGTCACGGACCTCGCGACGGCGCGGCTCATTTCGGCGGCGGCGGTGCGGGCGAAGAAGACGGCGAAGGTCCACTTCAAGATCGACTCGGGCATGGGGCGGCTGGGAATCCTGGCGGACGGGGCGCTCGCAGTGATGCGCGCCGTGCGCGCCTTGCCGAACCTCGACTGCGAGGGGATCTTCTCGCACTGCCCGATGGCCTACGAGCCGAAGGACCCGTACACCAAGTCGCAGATCGCGCGCTTCAAGGCGCTCGTGGCGGCGGCGCGGCGGGAGGGGTTCGCGTTCACGAAAGTCCACATGGCCGCGAGCGACGCGATCAACAACTTCCCCGAGACGGCGAAGGCGCCGTTCACGCTCGTCCGCACGGGCATCAACCTGCACGGCAGCTTCGACCCCAACGGGCGCAAGGCGCTGAAGGTGGAGCCGGTTTTGACGCTGAAGACGCGCGTCGCGCAGGTGCGCGAGCTGCCGGCGGGGACGACGCTCGGCTACGGGCGGACGTGGTGCCTCGCGCAGCCGACGAAGATCGCGACGATCTCGGCGGGCTATGCGGACGGGCTGCCGCTCGCGCTCACGAACCGGGGCTTCGTGTTCATCGGCGGCAAGCGGTGCAAGATCGTCGGGCGCATCTCGATGGACTACACGACGGTGGACGTGTCGGACGTCCCGGACGTGAAGGCGGGCGACGAGGTGATCTGCTTCGGCAAGTGCGGCGCGGATTCGATCACGCCCGACGACTGGGCGGCCTTGAAGGGCACGCACGCCTACGACATCATCTGCTCCCTGGGCACGCGCGTCGAGCGCGTCGTCGCCGGGGTGGCGCCGGAAGGGAGGTAATCGAGATGCGGATCCTTTTCCTGAGCGACATCCACGGCGTGCCCTCCACGCTGGAAGCCGCGCTGGCGGCGGGCGACGCGCTGGGCTACGACAAGCTCGTGCTGCTGGGCGACCTCCTCTACCACGGCCCGCGCAACGGCGTGCCGAACTTCTACGACCCTGTCCGCGTGAC
>JAFPYE010000035.1 GCA_017412325.1 Kiritimatiellia bacterium
CAGCAGACGTAGCGGATGCCGCACTTCGCGCAGCCCATCATCAGCGAGTTGGCGACGTTGTTGCGCCCGTCGCCGACGTAGGCGATCGTGCAGTTCTTCAGGTCGCCGAACGTCTCGCGCACCGTCAGGAAGTCCGCGAAGATCTGCGTCGGGTGGTAGTCGTCGGTGAGGCCGTTCCAGACCGGCACGCCCGAGTATTTCGCCAGGTCCTCGCAGTCGGCCTGCCGGAAGCCCCGGAAGAGGATGCCGTCGTAGATGCGCCCGAGGACGCGCGCCGTGTCCTTCACGCTCTCCTTCTTGCCGAAGTGGATGTCGGGGCGCGTCAGGTACTCGCCGTTGCCGCCCTCGTCGCGGACGGCGATCAGCGTGGAGTTGCGCGTGCGCGTCGACGACTTCTCGAAGATGAGGGCGATGTTCTTCCGGCGCAGCAGGTCGCCGCGTACGCCCGCCGCGCGCCGCGCCTTCAGCTGCGCGGCAAGGTCGATCAGGTTCATCATCTCCTCGTCCGTGAACGAGGTGAGGCGCATCATCGAGCGCCCCTTCAGGCTATCCATCCAAGTCAGCATGTCGATTCCTTTCGTAAAAAATTCTATCAGAGGGCGACGGGCGGCGCGGAGGACGTCAGCTGAACGTGTCCTGCGCAAATTCCTGCCGCCGCTCGTGCGGCTCGGAGGTGAAACCCTCGCCCTCCTTCATGGGCAACGGCCGGTCCTCGAAGCGCGTATACTCGCGGACGAAGTTGACGCGCACCTCGCCGATCTCGCCGTTGCGGTTCTTCGCGACGTCGATGATCGCCAGCTGCTCGTCGTTCGACTCCGGGTCCTGCGAATTGCGCGAGGGGCGGCGCAGCAGAAACACCACGTCCGCATCCTGTTCGATCGCGCCCGAGTCGCGGAGGTCCGACAGCTTCGGCTTCTCGTACTTGTCGCCGCGCTGCTCGTTTGCACGCGAGAGCTGCGAAAGGACGACCACGGGGATCTTCAGCTCCTTTGCCATCGCCTTGATCTGCTGGGAGATTTCGCTCACCTCCAGCTGGCGGCCCTGCTTCGCCTTCTCGTTGCACTTGCAGAGCTGCAGGTAGTCGATGACGATGAGCTCGATGCCGTGCGCCTTCTTCATGCGGCGGGCGCGCGCGCGCAGGTCCATGATGTCCAGCCCCGCCGCGTCGTCCACGTAGATGGGGGCCGACTTGAGGTCGTTCACCGAGGCGAAGAGCGCCGCCGTCATCGCCTCCTTCTCGCTCTTCGCGACGAGGTTGCGGTTCAGCTTCCACATGTTGATGTGCGCGCGCCCCGCGACCATGCGCTTCGTCAGCGCCTCGACGGGCATTTCCAGCGAGAAGATCAGGACGGGATGCGACTTGCCGCCGTCCACGACGACGGGCGGATACATCCCGCCCTTGACGGTCAGCATCTGCCCGAGCGCCGCCGATTCGGCGATGTTCATCGCAAGCGACGTCTTGCCGACCGACGGGCGCGCGGCGATGACGATCATTTCGCTCGGCTTCAGACCCTGGAGCTTTTCGTCAAGGTGCGTCAGCCCCGTCGACAGCCCTTCGAACGTCGTGCCGTCCGACGAAAACATCTTGTCAATGCGGCGGAAGCTCGCCTCCACCGCGTCCGACCACGGCAGCGTCCGGTCGCCGCCCGCGCCAATCGCGAGGAAGTCCTTTTCCGCCTCGCCGAGCACGACGTTGGGGTCGGGATACTCGCCCTCGTCGTAGCTCTTGTCGATGACGTGCGCCGCACAGTCGATCAGCGTGCGCCGCAGGTGCTTCTGGCGGATGATCGTCAGGTAGTATTCGGCGTTCGCCGTCGTCTGCACCTGGTCGATGAGCGCCTGCACATAGCCCGCGCCGCCGATCGTCTCGAAGCGCGCGTCCGCCCGCAGCTCGTTCATGAGCGTCAGCGGGTCGAGCGGCTTGTTCTCGCGCTTCATCCGCGTCATCGTCTCGTAGACGACGCGGTTGCGCGGGTCGAAGAACGTGTCGGCGACGATGCCGCCCGTCTGGCAGAGATCCATCACGCGGTCGCCGTTGCGGCCGGTGGAATCAAGCAAAATCGAGCCGAGCACGGCGCGCTCGGCTTCGACGTTGTTGGGCGGTGTCTTCATGCCGTCGCCCATGGCCGCCTCAGCCGTTCTTGGCCTCGAAGTCCTTCATGAAGGCGACGAGCGCGTCCACGCCCGCCATCGGGAAGGCGTTGTAGATGGTCGCGCGGATGCCGCCGACGGAGCGGTGCCCCTTCAGCGAGCTCATGCCGAGCGCCTTCGCGTCCTCGACGAACTTCTTCTCCAGCTCCTCCGTCGGCAGGCGGAAGGTGACGTTCATGTTGGAGCGGAACTCCTTGAGCGCCGTGCCCTTGTAGAAACCGCTCGCGTCGATGACGTCGTAGATCTTCTTCGCCTTCGCGTCGTTGAGCGCGAAGAGGTTCTGCTTGCCCATCTTCTTGACCCACTTCATGACCTCGCCGAAGACGTAGATCGAGAAGGTCGGCGGCGTGTTGTAGAGCGAGTTGTTGTCGAGGTGGGTGCGGTACTGGAGGAGCGTCGGGATCTTCTCGTCGCCCTTCGCGGCCAGTTCCTTCTTGATGGCGACGACCGCCATGCCCGAGGGGCCCAGGTTCTTCTGCGCGCCCGCGTAGAAGAGGTCGAACTTGGTGAAGTCGCGGTCGATGCCGAGGATGTCCGAACTCATGTCCGCGAACAGCGGGGTCTTGACGTCGGGCAGGACCTTCATCTGGGCGCCGGAAATCGTCTCGTTCGTGCAGATGTGGGTGTAGACCGCGTTTTCGCTCAACTTGTACTCGTCCAGGTTCGGCATCCGGGTGGGGATGTCCTTCGCGCAGTTGGCGATGCAGTTGATCGTCGCGCCCCGGAGCGCGGCGACCTTCTGGGCCTCCTTCATCGCCTTGCCCGACCAGGTGCCCGCGTTCAGGTAGTCGGCCGTCATTCCCGCGCCGAGGAAATTCATCGGGATCATCGCGAACTGCATCGAGCCGCCGCCCTGGACGAACAGCACCTCGTAGTCGTCGCCGAGGCCGCACAGTTCCTTGAAGTTGGCGATCGCCTCGTTGTGGATCTTGTCATAGTCCTTGCCGCGATGGGACATCTCCATCACGGACATGCCGGTGCCCTTGTAGTCGACGAGGTCGTTCTGGACCTGCTGCAGCACTTCCAGGGGAAGCGTGGCGGGACCCGCCGAGAAGTTGTAGGCTCGTGCCATTTGATCTGTTCCTTTCGTTAGAGTTTATCGGTTTTGTTTGTTGTGGCTCAACCGCCCGTAGAGATTATCGGGTGGGCGGTTGATGGAATAGTATATCATATTTTTCCCTACATCAGCGAGCGGTAGAGCTTCGCGATGTCCTTCACCGTGCAGTCGCGCGGATTGCCCGGGCGGCACGCGTCGGCGTAGGCCGATTCGGCGAGGAACTGCACGTCCTCCTTCTTCAGGACGCCCTTCAGGTCCGGCGGGATGCCCACGTCGGCCGCGAGCCGCTCGACCGCCGCGATCGCCGCCGCGCGGTATTCCGCCGGCTTCATCGCGTCCACGCCCTTGACGCCCATCGCCCGCGCGATCTCGCGGTATTTCGCGCCCGTCTTCGCCGCGTTGAACTTCATCGCCGTCGGCAGCAGGATCGCGCACGCCTTGCCGTGCGGCATGTCGTAGAGCGCGGAGAGCCCGTGCGCCATCGAATGGTCGATGCCAAGCCCCACGTTCGAAAAGCCCATGCCCGCGATGTACTGGCCGAGCGCCATGCCGGTGCGGCCCGCCGGCTTGTTGGCGACCGCGTCCCGGAGCGAGCGCGCGATGATCTCGATGGCCTTGAGGTGGAACATGTCGGTGATTTCGCACGCCGCCTTGGTGATGTAGCCCTCGATCGCGTGCGTGAGCGCGTCCATGCCGGTAAAGGCGGTGAGGCCCTTCGGCATCGTCGCCATCATCTCGGGGTCGACGAACGCGACGACGGGGATGTCGTGCGGATCGACGCAGACGAACTTGCGGCGCTTCTCCACGTCGGTGATGACGTAGTTGATCGTCACTTCCGCCGCCGTGCCCGCCGTCGTCGGCACCGCGAGAATCGGCTTCGACGGCTTCTTCGTCGGCGCGACGCCCTCGAGCGAGCGCACGTCCGCGAATTCCGGGTTGGCCATGATGATGCCGACCGCCTTGGCGGTGTCCATCGACGAGCCCCCGCCGATGGCGACGATGCAGTCGGCCTTCGCCTTCTTGAACGCCTTGACGCCGTTCTTGACGTTTTCGATCGTCGGATTCGGCTTGATCTCCGAATAGACCGCGTAGGCGACCTTCGCGCCGTCGAGGAGGTCGGTCACCTTCTTCGTGACGCCGAACTTGATGAGGTCGGGATCGCTGAACACGATGGGCTTCTTGAGCCCGCGCGCGGCCAGTTCCGCCGTGATCGACTTGACGGCGCCCGCGCCGTGGTACGAGGTTTCGTTCAGGATGATGCGTGTAGCCATGTTCGTTCCTTTCGTTCGAGTTGTGTGGTTTCGGGTGATTGACAAATCTTCGTGGCCGGCGGCGCGGCCCCTTCTCACGGGCGGCCGCCCGGCGCGGCCGTCCGGTCCGCGAGGAATCCCTTGGCGAGCAGGAACTCCCAGATGCGGTCCATCCAGTTGTAGCTCGCCGTGCCGGGCGCGGCGTTGCGCTGGAAGCAGTGCCCGCGCCGGACGAGCGTGTGGAGCTCGCCCTGGATTCCCATGAAGCGGAGCTTTTCCCACGCCTTGACGGAGTTCATTGCCGCCCAGCCGTCGGCGTCGCCGTGCAGGAACAGCATCGGCGGCGTCGCGAGGTCGAAGGCGAACTCGGGGACGAGCACCGCGTCGTCTTCGTTGCCGCCGTGCGCGTTGGCCTTCTCCGCGCCGTCCGTGAGCGAATAGGCGGGATAGATGCAGACCGCCCACTGCACGTTGGGCTGGATCTTGTCGGTGTCGTCAACGGGCCAGTAGGCGTCCGTCCGGGACGTCGTCGCGCACTGGAGCGCGAGGTGGCCGCCCGCCGACGAGCCCATGATGCCGATGCGGTTCGGGTCGAGTCCGCGCGCCGCCGCCTCGGCCCTGACCTTGCGGATCGCGCGCTGCGCGTCCTCCCACGCCGTCACGTGCTTGGCGAGGTTGTTCGGACGCGGCGTGCGGTACTTGACGGTGACGACGGCCATTCCCTTTTCGTTCAGGTAGCGGCGGAACGGCGCGACCTCGAAACTGTCGGGCCCGTTGCCCTTGTAGGCGCCGCCGGACCAGATGACCTGGATCGCCTTCGTCGTAAGGTTGGACGGGATGTTCCACTCGAGATAGGGCGTGCACTGGTGCGCCTGCGCGTCCGGCATCTGGCCCTGGGGCCAGAGATCCTCCTTCTCGTAGACGGCGCGCGCGTCGTCCGACGCAAAGCGGTCGAGCAGCGCGACCTCGGGCTCGAGCGGGCCGAAAAACTCCATCTGGCGCATGAACTCGACGGCGCGGTCGAAGCCGTGCGCGCCGTGTCCCTTGTCCGGCACGATGTGGACTTCGGCGGGGACCTTGCGCTTGCGCAACTCGCGGTAGATGCGCGTCGAACCATTGGGCGAGTAGACGTCGGCGCCGCCGTGCAGGAGGCACATGGGGCACGTCTGCGCGTCGAACGCGAAGCAGTCGGCGAGCGCCGCGTCGACCTCGCCGCGCCGGCTGTTGGGCTTGCCGTAGCCGTCC
>JAFPYE010000036.1 GCA_017412325.1 Kiritimatiellia bacterium
CCGCCGGCGCAACGGGAGCGGCCGGCGCGACCGGCGCAGCGGGCTTCTCCTCCTGCGCGGGCGCCGCGCCGCGCCCTCCGGCGACGCTCTTTCCCTCGCTCGCCGCCTTGGCGATTTCCAAATGCCGTTTCAGCTGTTCGGCCTCGGCCTGCACCGCCGCCTGGCGAGCCGCCGCCGCCTTCGCCTGCTTCGCGGCGCGCTGGGCCGCGAGGTCGCCCTTCGCGAGTCCCGCCACCGCCGCCTGGAGCGCGGCGAGTTCCCCCGCGTCGATCACGCTGATGGCGTTCGTCACCTCCGCGCCGCACCCTTCGGCCGCCCGAAGGACCTCCGCGCTCGTGACACCCGCCGCCTTTGCCAGTTCATAGACTCTCATGCGCACCCTCGCTTATTCCGCGGCCTCCGTGACCGCCTCGTCGCCGTCCGGCTCCGCCGCACCGCCCGTGAGCGCCGCGACCGCCTTCGCCGCCGCGTAGACGCCCTTCGCCGTCACTTCGTCGAGGCCCGTCGCCGCGATGAAGCTCGCCTCGTCCTCCTCGGCGATGCCGTCGACCGTCAGGTAGCCCGCGTCCGCCATCTGCGTCGCGACTGCCGTGGAGACGCTGAAGGTCTCCGCCAGCTCCTTGATCGCCTCGGCCTTCTGGTCCTCGAAGCTGGCCGTCGCCATCGACTTCTTGACCTCGACGTGCCAGCCGACGAGCTTGGTCGTCAGGCGCACGTTCTGGCCGCGCTTGCCGATCGCCAGCGAATACTGGTCCGCCGCCGCGACCACGTGGACGGTGTTCGGCAGTGCCGGATCGACCTCGATGGACTCCAGCTTCGCGGGCGCGAGCGCCTGGGCGACGTACTGGCGGATGTCCTCGTTCCAGCGCACGATGTCGATCTTCTCGCCGTTCAGCTCGCTCACGATCGCCCGCACGCGGCTGCCGCGCTGACCGACGCACGCGCCGACGGGATCGACGTTCTCGTTGTTCGTCCGCACCGCCAGCTTCGCGCGGTAGCCGGGATCGCGGCTGACGCCCATGATCTCGACGACGCCGTCGGCGATTTCGCTCACTTCCAGGCGGAAGAGCGCCTCGACGAACTTGCCGCTCGCGCGCGACACCGTCACGCTCGGGCCCTTCGCCTCGGGATCGACGCGGATGACGATGGCGCGGATGGGGTCGCCGACCTGGAAGTTCTCGGTCGGGATGCGCTCCTTGCCGGGCAGGATCATCTCGACCTTGCCGACCTGGATGTAGAGGTCGCGGTTGGCGACCGCCGAGACGGTGCCCGAGACGATGTCGCCGACGCGGTCCTTGTATTCCGCGAAGGTGTTGGTGCGCTCCGCCTCGCGGATCTTCTGCATGATCATCTGGCGGGAGGTCTGCGCCGCGATGCGCCCGAGGCGCGAGGCCGGCATCTCGACCTCGATGGTGTCGCCCTCCTTCACCGGGTTGCCGTGGTTGAAGCGGACGGCGCGCGCGCGGGTGATGAAACCGGGCCCGGTCTCTTCGTCCGAGACCACGAACGTGTCGTAGACGTGGAGCGAAAGGTCCTTGCGGTCGATGACGACGCGCAGGTCGACGGTGACGTCGCGGTTGCGGCGCGCGGCCTGGCTGATTGCCTGCTCAATCGCCGTCAGGACGATCTCGCGGCTCACGCCGCGTTCGTTCTCGATGTGCTGCACGACCGCCAGCAACGGGTTGTTCATCGCCATGTCTTTCGTTCCTTCATTTGGTTCAAGTCAAATTGCGACCCCCGGTCCGACCCCTCTGGATCGCCGAAAATCGCGCATATTCTATCAAAAAACGCCCGCCGCGCGCAAGTCCGTCCGTCAGTTTTTTCACGGACGGCCCCGGCGGGCGAGGACCGTGCGACTACAGGTCGTCGAGATCAGCGTCCGAGAAGGTCGAGATGAATTCGATCGGATAGCCGCGGTCGAGGTCTTCCATCTTGTCCACCGTGCAGCAGGTGGCGGTCTGGATGGCGATGCGCTTGAGGTTGATCTTCGCGGGCGTCGTCCAGGTGAACTTCGACAGCGAGATGAGCGCATCCGGATCGCACTCCGTGTCGGCCAGCGCCGCGACGATCGGGCCGTCCTTGCCGAGGCGCGCGCGGGTTTCCACGGCGATCGTGCCGGAGGAGATCACGTCCGTGACAATGCCGAGGCAGGGCACGAAGAAGTCGCCGACCATTCCGGCGGCATAGACGCTCGACTTCGTCGGCGCGAACGCGACGATCGCGGATTCGACGACGAGCGTGTCCGGCACGTCGGGGCTGTCGACGACGGTCGCGCCGATGGCCGCCTCCTGCGACTTGAACGCCTTGTAGTACGCCCGGCGCGCGAACTCGGCGAGATCCTTCAGGTCCTCCTCCGCGGTCGTCACGCTCTTCGCGAACTCGTCCCAGGCGTTGCCCTTCTGAAGATAGCTCATGTCAATCGGCGCGATGTAGATGTGCTTGGGGCTGGCGGCCATGAGCGCCTCGATATCGCAC
>JAFPYE010000037.1 GCA_017412325.1 Kiritimatiellia bacterium
GCGGCGCTTGACGATGAACTTATCGGTGGCGTTCTTCGTCTTGCGGGTCTTGTAACCGAGTGCGGGCTTGCCCCACGGAGTTACAGGGCCGGGACGGCCGACGGGGGACTTGCCTTCGCCGCCGCCGTGCGGGTGGTCGACCGGGTTCATGACAGAGCCGCGGACCGTCGGGCGGACGCCCATGTGACGCTTGCGGCCGGCCTTGCCCAGGTGGACGTTGGCGTGGTCGATGTTGCCGACCTGGCCGACGGTGGCGTAGCAGTCCATGCGGACCTTGCGCATCTCGCCGGAGGGCAGACGAACGGTCGCCATGCCGTTTTCCTTGGCCATGAGCTGAGCCGCGTCGCCGGCGCTGCGGACAAGCTGCGCGCCCTTGCCGGGGTAAAGCTCGATGTTGTGGATGAAGGTACCCACGGGGATGTTCGCCATCGGCAGGGCGTTGCCCGGCTTGATGTCGGCCGCGGGGGAAGCGACGACGCTGTCGCCGACGTTCAGGCCCACGGGGGCGAGGATGTAGCGGCGCTCGCCGTCGGCATACTCGCACAGGGCGATGAACGCGCTGCGGTTGGGATCGTACTCCAGGCGGAGGACCTTCGCCTCGACGTCGCGCTTGTCGCGCTTGAAGTCGATGACGCGGTACTTCTGGCGGTTGCCGCCGCCCTGGTGGCGGACGGTGATGTGGCCGTAGCTGTTGCGGCCGGCGTGCTTCTTGAGGACCTCGGTGAGGGTCTTCTCGGGCTTGACGTGCTTGTCGACGCCGTCAAAGCCGGAGACGGTCATGCCTCTTCTGGCAGGAGTAGTCGGTCTGTAAGTTTTAATAGACATTCTTCATTTCCTCCTTATGCCATGCCTTCGAAGAGCTCAATGTTCTTGGAATCGGCGCTGAGCTTGACGACGGCCTTTTTCCAGGAGGCGGTTCTGCCCATGGGGTAGGCGCCGGTGCGCTTTTCCTTGCCGCGGACGTTGATCGTCGTGACCTTCACGACGGTGACGCCGAAGATCTCCTCGATCGCTTTCTTGATCTCGATCTTGTTGGCGTGCTTGTCAACTTCAAACGCGTACTTTTTGATGTCCAGGTCTTCCATGGACTGCTCGGTGATGATCGGGCGAATGATGATGTCATATGCGGTCTTCATCAGGCGAACACCTCCTCGATCTTGGCGAGGGCAGCCTTGTCGACTACCATCTTGCCGCTGGTAAGGATCATATAGGGGCTGAGGATCGTGGCGGTGGTGATCGCGACGCCGTCGATGTTGCGGGCGGACTTCACGACCTTCTCGTCAACGTTCTCGGTCACGACAAGAGCCTTGCTCTCGACGCCGACCTTGCGGAGGAACTCGGCGAAGGGCTTGGTCTTGATCTCCTCGACCTTCAGGCCGTCGATGACGACGATCTCGTCCTCGGCCGCTTTCGCGCTCAGCGCGGACTTGAGAGCCAGACGGCGGACCTTCTTGTTGAGGGTGTAGCTGTAGCTGCGGGGCTTGGGAGCGAAGGCTACGCCGCCGTGATACCACACGGGGGAGCCGGCGTAACCGGCGCGGGCGCGGCCGGTGCCCTTCTGGCGCCACGGCTTGCGGGTGGTGTAGGAAACCTCACCCTTGGTGAGCGCGCTCTGCGTGCCCTGGCGGAGATTCGCAAGGTGATTCTTAACGGAATCGTGCAGGACGCTCTTGTTCGGCTCGATGCCGAAGATGGCCTCGGAGAGCTCGATCTCGCCGATCTTCTCGCCTGCCATGTTGAAAACGTTAGCTTTAGGCATTTATGCTGCTCTCCTTTCCTTACTTGGTACGTGCGGAGGCCTTCTGCGGGTTGACACGCGCGGAAGCCTTCTGAGGGTTGA
>JAFPYE010000038.1 GCA_017412325.1 Kiritimatiellia bacterium
AGGCCCGCGTAGTCGCGGCGGATGCCCAGGAAGTCGTCGAGCTCCTCGTTGAAGAACCACGCGATCGAGCCGGTAATCCAGTTGAACTCCATCCGGAACGGCGCGTTGCGGTGCTCGGGGCCGAAGAAGCAGTTGCCGTAGACGTAGCGCGGGTTGGCCTTCTTGAGCGGCGAGTCGCCGTAGGCCGGCGTGGCGTCGCGGTAGAGCGCCCACGCGCGCTCGGTGAGGCCGGCGCGGATGAGCGCGAGGACCATCCACGAGTTGCAGTGCGTGTAGATCGTGCCGTTTTCGCAGATGCCCGGCTCCATCGAGGTGACGCGCCCGATGACGGGATCGAAGTGCTTGTAGGCCGGCGCCATCATCTGGTAGCCGAGCGGCGTCTTGAGGCGCTTGTCGATCGCGGCGAGGATCTTCTTGCGGCGCGCGGGCGACGCGGCGCCGCAGATGATCGCCCAGCTCTGCGTGTTGAGGTAGAGCTGGCCTTCGCGGTTCTTGCGCGAGCCGATCGGGTTGCCGTCGTCGTCGAAGCCGCGGACGTACCAGTCGCCGTCCCACGCCTCCTCGTTGAGCGCGTCGTTGATCGCCGAGGCGCGCGAAAGGGCGTCCATCGCGGCGGGGGCGTCGCCGAGCCAGCCGTAGAGCTCGGCCATCTGCTGGAGCGCCTCCGAGTAGGCCATCGAGAGCCAGACCGATTCGCCCTTGCCGCCCTTGCCAATGCCGGTGAGGGAGTCGTTCCAGTTGCCGAACTTGATGAGGAGCAGCCGGGGCGCGCCCTTGTTGCGCTCGAGGACGTCGAGCGCGCGGTGGATGTGGCCGAGGACGGTCGCCTCGCCCTTGTCGTAGAACGGGACCTTCACCTTGAGGAAGTCCTTCTCGCCCGTCTCGCGCAGGTAGGCGCAGAGCGTGAAGACGAGCCACAGCGCGGAGTCGGAGTATTCCTTCGTGTCGATCGGGTTCCAGCCGCGCAGGGCGAGGCCGGACGAATACTGGTGGCGCAGCGCGGTGAGGAGGATTTCGCGCGTGCGCTCCGGGTAGAACGACGAGCAGCCCATCGCGTGCTGCACGATGTCGCGGTAGCCCATCCAGCCCCAGCGGCACCACTCGGCGCCGAAGAGCGCCTGCTGCTTGTGCCACGCGTTGAAGGTGGAGTTGAAGACCGGGTCGGGCGTCCGGGCGGCGTTGCGCGCGGCGAGCGCCTTCTTGGCGGCGACGAGCGCCGCGAACTTCTTTTCGACCGCCGCGAGCCCCTTCTTCGCGGCGGCCGCCGCGTGCGCCTCGGAGTCGCTCACGCCGAGGACGAGGTTGATGACGACCTCCTCGCCGGCCTTGACCTTGCCGAGATCGAACTGCAGCGCGGCGATGGTGGCGTCGGACGAGCCGACGGACCCCGTGCAGCGGCCCTTCACGACGGCCTCGGGCTCGTTGAGCTGGTTGTAGGTGCCGACGAAGAAGTCCTTGGAGCCGTCGAAGCCGTCGATCTTGCGGTCGGCCGCGAGGAAGCCCGTCTGCCACGGGTGCGGCGTCACGAACGGGTGCTTCGTGAAGACCGCCATGTTGCGCTTCGCGTCGAGCCGCGAATTGCGGTAGAACATGTCGCCGTAGGAATTGAACCCCCACATGTACTTGAACGAGATCTGCTCGTAGACGAAGACGGTGAGGTCGCGGGCCTTCGACGGCGCGAGCTTGATCGTCCAGTATTCCGCGGGCTCGTCGCCGGCGGGGACGAAGACGCGGAACGAGGCGTCGACGCCGTCCGTCGTGTTCTCGATGACCGTGTAGCCGAGGCCGTGGCGGGCGCGGAAGCGCGTGGGTTTGGCCTTCACGGGCTCCCAACCGACGTTCCAGAACTTGCCCGTCTTGTTGTCGCGGACGTAGACGAGGCGGTTCAGGAACGTGTCGCGGCCGTAGACGTCGAAGTCGCAGATGCGGCCGATGCCCTGCGAGAGCTTGGTCATCTCGAAGGAGCCGATCTGGTAGTCGGTGTAGCCGGCGCCGGTCTGCTGGACGTTGCCCAGGAGCTGCTTGTTCCAGAGCATGTTGTCGAACGGGCGGGGCGTGTCGGGGCGCGTGACGA
>JAFPYE010000039.1 GCA_017412325.1 Kiritimatiellia bacterium
CGAGGGCGAGCGCGACCTCCTCGCGCAGACGATTCCGGTGGAGGACCCCGAAAGCGTCGCGGGCGTCCGCCACCTCGCCACCGGCGCGGCGGTTCCGTTCCACGCCACCAAGGACGGCCTGGCGATCCGCCTCCCCGAGACCTTCCGCACCAACCCCTGCGCCGACGGCTTCGCCATCGTCCGCTGAAAACGTGGTGACAAAACGTGGAAAGCGTGGGGAGGAAGTCCGCCACTGGGTGCGCTTCTACAACCCCTACGCCTAGCGCCGTGGAAACATGGGGACCAGCCCCCGCGCGAGTCGAGGGTTGCCCTCGCACGGCAGGAAAAAAACGGAGGCGGCGGAAACTTTTTGGCCATGACGGTCGAAAATATGGTAAAATGTGCGTCAAATCGAGTGGACCCAACAAAGGAGATAAACGCGATGGCAATGGATTTCACGATGCAGGACCTCTTGCAGGCGACGATCGACGAAGGCGGCAGCGACCTTCACATCCGCGCCTACATGCCCCCGAAGCTCCGCGTGCACGGCGCGCTGGAGGAACTGTCCGACTACGAGCTGACCGAGGAGGACGCCTACGAGCTCTGCCGCCAGACGGTCGCGCTCGGCAAGAAGGACGGGGCGATGGAGGAGGTCGAGCACAACGGCGGCGCGGACTTCGCCATCGCGATGGCGGACGGCACGCGCTTCCGCGTCTCCATCCTCAAGGAGCGCAAGCGCTACGGCATGGTGCTCCGCCAGATTCCGAACACGCTCCTGACGATGGAGCAGCTGGGCCTCCCGCCGGTCGTGAAGGAACTCCTCTTCAAGCCGCGCGGACTCATCCTCGTGACGGGCCCGACGGGCTCGGGCAAGTCGACGACGCTCGCCTCGATGATCCACGTCATCAACAAGGAGCGCTCCGTCCACATCATCACCATCGAAGACCCGATCGAATTCTACCACGCCTCCGACCGGTCGCTCGTCACCCAGCGCGAAGTCGGCGACGACGTGCCGTCGTTCGCGGAGGCGATCCGCCGCGCGCTCCGCCAGGACCCGGACGTGATCCTCGTCGGCGAAATGCGCGACCTCGAGACGATCGCGGCGGCCATCACCGCGGCGGAAACGGGCCACCTCGTCTTCGGCACGCTGCACACGACGGGCGCGGCCGAGACCATCGACCGCATCATCGACGCGTTCCCGACCAACCAGCAGGCGCAGGTCCGGACGCAGCTCGCGGCGGGCCTCCAGGCGGTCATCTCGCAGATCCTCCTGCCGAAGCTCGACGAGAACGGCGAGGTGCACGGGCGCGTGGCGGCGTTCGAGATCATGACCTCGACGGACGCCATCCGCAGCCGCATCCGCGACGGCAAGACGAACATGATCAAGTCCGACCTCCAGACGGGCGCGAAATACGGCATGCAGACGCTCGACGCGCACCTCACCAACCTCTACAAGGAAGGGCTCATCGCGTACGAGGAGCTCATCACCAAGTCGCAGGATCCCGATTCGGTCGTCCAGAAGCTCAAGGAGGAGATGGGCGAGTGAGCGGCGTTTACGGCCGGACGGGGAATATGATATACTAACGGCACCCAACCCAAGGAGACAGACATGAGAGACTTGTTTATCGTAGGCGCGGGCGGCTTCGGCCGCGAGGCGATCTGGACCGTGGAGCGCATCAACTCGCTCTCGCAGCAGCCGACGTGGAACATCCTCGGCTACGCGGACGACGATCCGAAGTGGAAGAAGGGCGAGAACTTCGAGGGCTACCCGATTCTCGGCACCGTCGAAACGGCCTCCAAGGACCATCCGGGCGCGTCGGTCTTCATCGCCATCGGCAACAACAAGAAGCGCGCGGACATGTACAAGAAGCTGCGCGGCCACGACTTCCCGGCCATCATCGACCCCAAGGCGCAGATCTCGCCGACGACCGACTTCCAGCACGGCTGCTTCATCGGCGCAGGCGCGGTCATCCAGGTCGGCGCGGAACTCGGCAAGTTCGTGGTCGTCGGCTCCAACGCGGTCGTTTCGCACGACGCGACGGTGGGCGACTTCGTGAACATGGGCCCGGGCTCGGTCATCGCGAGCGGTGTCAAGGTCGGCGATTGCGTCTCCTTCTTCGCCAACTCCGCGACGATGCCGTGGATTACCATCGGCGAAGGCGCGCGGATCACCTGCGGCGCGGGCGCCAAGACGGACGTCCCCGCCGGTGCCGAAGTCTGAGGGACGGCGCCGAAGTGAAGTGGGCGCTCTATAACTTTCTCTTTGCGCTGACGTTTCCGTTCCTGCTGCCGGGGTTCCTCCTTCGGATGCTCCGGCGCGGCGGTTATGCCGCGCGCATGGGCGACCGCTTCGCCCTCTACCCGAAGGCCGTCAGCGACCGTTTCCGCGCGGGCGGCGCGGCGCGTCCCGTCTGGATCCACGCTGTTTCGGTGGGCGAGGTGCAGGTCGCCGGCCAGTTGATGCGCGAATGGCGCAAGGCGGAGCCGGACGTCGCGTTCTGCTTCTCGACGACCAGCTCGACGGGCTGGAAGATGGCGGAGCGCGAGGTGACCGCGCGCGACACGCTCATCTACAATCCGCTCGACTTCCCCAACTTCGTCAAGTCGGCGCTCGCGACCGTCCGTCCGCGCGCCGTTGTCCTGACGGAAAGCGAGATCTGGCCCGTCTTCATCCGCCGCGTGAAGAAGCTCGGCCTTCCGCTCTTCCTCGTCAACGCGCGCGTGAGCGACCGCAGCGCGCCGCGCTACGCCCGGGCGAAGTGGATTTTCAAGGACGTGTTCCGCTGCTTCACGCGCATCTTTGCGCAATCCGAGCTCGACCGCGCGCGCCTCCTCGCGGGCGGCGCGGACGCGGCGACGGTGGCCGTGACGGGCAGCTTCAAGTTCGACGTGGCGCACCGGAACGCGGCGAAGGAAGCGGAGCTGCGCGCGTGGATCGGCGGCAGCGGCAAGATCCTCCTCGGCGGCTCGACGTGGCCGGGCGAGGACGAGATGCTGCTGAGGGTCTACAAGAAGCTGGCGGACGCGAACGTGACGCTCGTCCTCGCGCCGCGCCACTTCGAGAAGGCGGACCAGGTGGAGGCGAACATCCGCGCGGCCGGTTTCGCGTGCGTGCGGCGCAGCCGGGGCGACGCGGCACAAGCGCCGCGGTCGGTCTTTCTCGCCGACACGACGGGTGAGCTGATGGGGCTCTACGGCCTGGCGGACGCGGTGTTCGTCGGCAAGTCGCTCTGCGCGCACGGGTCGCAGAACATGATCGAGCCGTGCCTGTGCGGCAAGCCGACGGTCGTCGGGCCCTACACCGAGAACTTCCGCCCCGTGATGAGCGATCTGCTCGACGCGGACGCCATCGTGCAGGCCCGGGACGAATCCGAAATCGAACGCACGATCCTCGGCTGGTTCGCGCACGGCGACGGCGGCCTGGGCGCGCGCGCGGCGGCGGCGGTCGTGCGGCGGTGCGGCGTGGTCGCGACGTGCGTCGCGGAAATCC